>NZ_JBWGIO010000012.1:0-254882 GCF_057784215.1 Mesorhizobium sp. CNPSo 4661
TATCGATCACCGATGGAGTTCGAGGCTAACTTGCCGCCGCATGGGGTTGCTGCGCAGCAGCCCCGTGCGGCATAAACGCAACCATGTCCCTATTCCTCTGTCTCACGACAGGGGTGCACTCCACTACTGCCTACTGCCTACTGCCTACTCACTTCGCGTCGTGGAAAATGATCCCCACCGTATGCCGTCGCCCTGACCGCAGCCGGCTCACGCCGTGGCGCAGGTTGACCCGGTAATACCCCTTGGTTCCCTGCACCGGCCGATTGTGCACGGCGAAGATCACTGCATCGCCGCGCCTCAACGGCACCACCTCGGCGCGGCTTTGCATGCGCGGGCGTTGCTCGGTGAGCACGAACTCGCCGCCGGTGAAATCCTCGCCCGGCTCGGACAACAGGATTGCCACTTGCAGCGGAAAGGCGAGCGCGCCGTAGAGGTCCTGGTGCAGGCAATTGAAGTCGCCGGGGCCGTATTGCAACAGGAGCGGCGTCGGCCTCACCTGGCCTTCGTCGTGGCAGCGCTTCAGGAAGGCGGCGTGCTCGGAGGGATAGCGCTGCGCGACACCCATCTTCTCGTTCCAGTCGTTGGCGATGGTGGCGAGGCGCGGATAGAGGACTGTGCGCAAGCCCTCGATCAGGTCCGGCAGCGGATATTTGAAGTAGCGATACTCACCCTTGCCGAAGCCATGGCGCGCCATCACGACATGGCTGCGGAAATGCTCTTCATGCGGATAGAGGCTGGCGACATCGGCGCATTCTTCCGAAGACATCAGGCCGGGCATGACGGCGCAGCCCTGGGCATTGAGATCTGACACCAGCGCGCGCCAATCCTGCGCCGCGACGCGGGATTCGGCCGAGCGGCTGGCGCGCTTGGTGTTGAGGGAATAGATGGTCATGGGCGCCTCCTTTGCTTGGTGTCAAAGTGGGGCGGAGGCGACGTGTGGGCCACCCGATACATGACAAGATGGCGAGGCGCCGACTTCCCCTTCTCCCCCTTGTGGGAGAAGGTGGCCTCGCGAAGCGAGGTCGGATGAGGGGTGTTGGAAGCAATGAGGCGGCGGCAATTTCACACTTGTTGCCAAGCTGGAACACCCCTCATCCGTCTCGGCGCTATCGCGCCGATCCACCTTCTCCCACAAGGGGAGAAGGAAAGGCCGCGTTTCACCGCTTGCGATACGTCTCCAACTCCGGATCAAGCTCCACCTTCACCGCATTGGTGAACACGCAGGTCGCCGCCATGATGCCGGCGAAGGCGGTGAGGTTGACCAGCAGCGTCTCGTCGTAGCGGGCCTTGAGCGCGGCCCAGGTCTCGTCCGGGACGGTATTCGCGTCGGCCGCGACCGCCTTGCCGAAGCCGATCAGCAGCGTCTCGTCGGCCGACGGCTCGATCCCCTCGGGATCGACCCCGTTCTCGATCAGCGCGCGGCGGAAGAAGGTGACCGGGATCTCGGCGCGCATCGTCTCGGCGATCACCTTCGAGAACAGCCAGATGGCGCGGTCGTCGAGTGTGGGCTTGAGAAGGTCACGCAGGGTGAACCATTCGGCGTAGATGCGGTGGGCGGCCGGCGAGTGCAGCAAGACGCGCTTCATGTTGGTCATGCGGCCGCGCAGCGCAAGCTCGCGGTCGTGCTCGGCGCGGATTTCTTCGGAGGCGGTCGCGTAGTCGATTGCGGAGAGATGCGCCATCGCGCTCACCCCAGCGTCGCGTGAAGCGTCGGGGCGCCGCGCAGCGTGTTGGAGACGGTGCAGATGTCCTCGGCGTCCGCCAAGATCCGCTCTTTCGTCGCGGCATCGAGGTCGCCGGCGATCTCCAGTTTGATGTTGAACGTCTCGACCCGCGAGGGCTCGTCCTTCGCCTTCCCGCCAGTGACCTCCGCCCTCACCTCGCCCAGCCGGTCGGCGACGCCGAGGCGATTGGCGGCGATGCGGGCGCTAAGCACCATGCAAGCGGCCAGGGAAGCGTAAAGCAGGTCAAGCGGATTGAAGCCTGGAGCGCTGACCGAAGTCACCACATCGACAGTGCCACCGGTTGGTGTGGTCACCGTCGGCAACCCACCGGGCGGGAGGTCCGCCAGCGCACCGGTCGTTCTGGTCCTCACCTTGAGCTCACTCATCGACTGTCCTTTCCGCCGCGAGGCCGCTCTACGCCCCGGCGTGCCTTCGCGCTTCATATTGTATCGCTTACTTCGCACAAGATGGATTTCAGCCACCTTCGTGCGGCCCGCCGTGCCAGTCCGGCGCGCGCAAAATCGTCCACCCGCCGCGCCGACGGCAGCGGATCATTAGCGCTTCCTAAACCGCAAAGGGGTATGCCTTGCGGATTAGCGGTGGAGTCGTCGATGAGCGCCTTCAGGCGAATGGCCGGATTTGTGCTGATCCTGTTGACAGGGGCTGTGACGCTGGCCGCGCTGCGCATCGACTCCGAGCGCAATTTCGCCCTTGCCAAGCAACGCTACCTTGAGAATTCGCAGGCCGGATCCAGGGCGACCGCCAAAACCGTCGAGGATGCGCTGCGATCGATCTACGAGAATGTCCGGACGCTGACCTATCTGCCCAGCGTTCGAAACCTCGACCGGCATGGCACCAACCTCGGCGACGAGGGCCGTGCCACGATCCAGCAGATCTACAACAACCTGGCCAGCAACGTTTCCATTTCCGAAGTCTACTTCCTGCCGCTGGACTTCGACCCCGACCGCTTCGATCCGGTGACAGGCAAGCTCGAGGAGCCGATCCTTCAGTTCGACCAGCTGATCGTCAACGCCAGGGCAAGGGCCGATGCCGACGATCGAAAGCCGAGGAAGCTGGACAATCAATCGCTTCAGCGGCCGGCGGAGGAGGTCGAGACCTATGAGTACCACGAACTTGCCAAGCAGCTTGCCTGGCTGAAGGCGAATTATCCAGATTCAAGTGGCATCGACGGTCTCAACGTGCCGATCATCGGCACGAAGGAACTGATCACCTGCGACAACACCGATTTCATCCACAGCGGCAACGATGCCGACCGCTCGGGCTTCATCCTCTCGGTTCCCGTTTTCGCGGCTGACGGCACCCTTCGCGGCTCGGTCTCGGCGATCATGCTGACCTCGGCGTTGCGCAAGCTGCTGCCCAGCAGCGACTACGTCATCGTCAATTCCGACTATGGCTTCGAATCCGACCAGCACCGGCTTTCGACAGCCCTGGCGGCCGACACAAAATCGTTCACGGCGCCAGATTCCAAGCTGATCTATTCCGAAGTCATTCCGCTCTCGCTCAACGATCCCAGAAGCGCATGGCGGCTGTGGGCCGGCTTTCCCAACAGCCGGTTCGAAAGCGACGTCGATGTCCAGTCGGTGAAGCAATTCGAGCTGGCGGGCTACGCCGCCATTGCCGTCGTCACGCTGCTCGCCCTGGCGTGCTGGTATGCGATCGCGCGGAGCATGTCGATGCAGGCGGAGGCTGCCGAAACCCTGGAGCGGCGCGTGGAGGAACGCACCGCCGAGATACAGCATCTTGCGACACACGATATTCTTACCGGACTGCCCAATCGCGGCCTGCTGGCCGAGACGATGGACGAGGCGCTGCGGAGCTTGCGGGACGGCGAAAAGTTGGCGGTACACTGCATCGACCTCGACCGGTTCAAACCGGTGAACGACACGCTCGGCCATCCGGTGGGCGACGAGCTTCTCGTGGCCGTGGCCAAGCGCCTCAGGCAGCAGGCCGGCGAAACCGCGATGGTGGCGCGGGTCGGCGGCGACGAATTCATCGTCATTCAGTTGCTTTTTGACAGCGACGCGCAGGCCGGCGGGTTGGCCAGCCGGGCCATTCACGCGCTTTCGGCGGAATTCGTGATCCAGGGACACAAGATCGGCATCGGCGCCAGCGTCGGCATCGCTGTGTTTCCCGACGACGGCGACAGCTCGGAAATCCTCATCCGCAACGCCGACCTCGCGCTCTACAAGGCCAAGATGGAAGGCCGAGGCACCTGCCGGTCGTTCGAGCCGGGAATGGATGCGCGCCTGCAGGAGCGTCGCCTGCTCGAAGCGGAACTGGCGCTTGCCGTGGCGCAGGATCAGTTCGTGCTGCACTATCAGCCTCTGCACGACGCAAAGACCTCCAAGCTTACCGGCTTTGAAGCCCTCGTGCGATGGAACCATCCGCGGCTCGGCCTGCTGCCGCCGGGCGAATTCATCCAGCTCGCGGAGGAAACCGGGGTTATCGAAGGGCTTGGCGAGTGGATCATGCGGCAAGCCTGCGCAGACGCGGCCAGTTGGCCTCAGCCGGTCAAGATCGCCGTCAATCTCTCGCCGGCCCAGTTCAAGCAGCAGGGTCTGCCGCTTCAGGTTGCCTCGGCGCTCGCCACGTCCAATCTCTTGCCGTCACGGCTGGAGCTAGAGATCACAGAGTCAGTGCTGTTGGCCCACAATGAGCATACGATCCAAACGCTGCACGGCCTGCGCGACCTTGGCGTCAGCATCGCCATGGATGACTTCGGCACCGGCTACTCCTCGTTGAGCTACCTGCGGTCGTTTCCGTTCGACCGCATCAAGATCGATCGCAGCTTCGTCAGCCTGATGTGCGAGAGCAGCGAAAGCCGGGCTATCGTCAAGGCCGTCGCCGAACTCGGCAGCACGCTCGGCATGACGACCACGGCGGAGGGTGTCGAAACGCAAGACCAGTATCTGCTGGTCAGGGAGAACGGCTGCACGGATGTCCAGGGATGGCTGTTCGGGCGGCCTATGCCGGCCTCCCAGCTGCATGTGTTTTTCGAGCAGCACGCAGCCTTGACCGCATAGGCGGTTCAGCGGTCCGGCGCCAGGCCAACGAAATGGCCCGCCGAAGCGGGCCTTTTCTTTGGGTATTCAACGCCTACTTCGTCAGATCGAGCGCCGCCGTCAGATCGCCCATTGGCGGCTGGTCGTTGTTGCGCAGCGCCTTGTCGCGGGCGACGATGCCCGGCAGCACCGGCAGGTCGTAGCGGTTGGTGATGAAGCGCAGGATCGAGGTGGTGTCGTACTGCGTGTGGTCGACCATGCCCATCTTGGCATAGGGCGAGATGATGAAGGCCGGGATGCGGTTGCCCGGGCCCCAGCGATCGGCCTTGGGCGGCGCGACGTGGTCCCAGAAGCCGCCATTCTCGTCATAGGTGACGACGACCAGCATATGCGCCCATTGCGGGCTCTTTTCGAGATGCGCGACGAGGTCGGCCAGATGCTGGTCGCCAGAGGTCACATCGGCATAGCCGGCGTGCTCGTTGAGGTTGCCCTGCGGCTTGTAGAAGGTGACGGCCGGCAGCTTGCCGTCGTCGATCGCCTTGATGAACTCGACGCCGTCGAGGCCGCCATCCTTGATGTGCTCGGCGCGAGCGGGCGTGCCCGGCGCATAGGCCGCGAAATAGTTGAAGGGCTGGTGGTGGAACTGGAAATTCGGCACGGGCGTCGCGTTCTTGCCGTCGAGCGCCGCCTGCCAGGCGCCCGAATACCAGGCCCAGGAAATGCCCTTCAGCGACAGTAGGTCACCGATGGTGATCTCGTGCTGCGGCGGCAGCGTGGTCGGCTGCGCCGGATCGGCCAGCGCCTTGTCACCACCCTCCGCCGGCTTGTTGGCGCTCGGCTGGTAAGGCGGCTGCATGGTGTTGACGGCGTAGAAGTCGGGCGTGATGGCGCCGTCATTGGCGAATTTCGGCACGCCACCCAGCGCCGAGGCGGGCGAATTGTCGGCCGGCTTCAGCGTCACGCCATCCGGCTCGACGACGGCGATCTGGCCCTTCACCGGGCTGGTGTCGGCGTTCGGATAGTAAGGCGCGCAGGCGCAGGCGAGCATGAAGTGGTTGAGGAAGGAGCCGCCGAAGGCCCCCTGGAAGAAATTGTCGGCCAGCACGTATTTCTTGGCGATGTTCCACATCGGCAGGTTCGAGCCGTCGTAATGGCCCATGACCAGCGAGCCGGAATCGGCCCAGGCGACGAACTTGTCGTTCCGGCCGCCGTCGATCTGCATCTGCTCCTGGTAGAAGCGGTGCCAGAGGTCGTGCGTGACGACGTTGGTGCTTTCGTTGAAGCCCTTGGGGTCGTCGATCGCGAAAGCGGCATTGGGAAGATGCGCGCTCTGCGCTTCCGTCACCGCCGGGGTGACGCCCTTGCCGGTCAGTCCGCCCCATGCCGGCGGCAATTCCGAAAGCGGCTTGCCGTCGCGGTCGAGCTGGCGCGCCTGGTCGAGCGAGACATTGGCCAGGCCGTTGGCGCCGGGGAAGCCGCCATAGAGGTTATCGAAGCTGCGGTTCTCGGCGTAGATGACGACGACGGTGTCGATCTTGTCGTAGCCGGGAGGAGCCGCGTGGGCAGCAACGGAGAGCGATGCCAGCGCCGTGGAGGCGAGGCAGAGCGAGAGAAAGGACCGGGTCATCGGGAAATGCCTCGTGGCTTGGGAATGGCTGGAGGACGGCAATGCAGGCAAGCAGCCTGCATCTATGCCCAGCTACTTCGGCGCGTTGTCACCTTTGTGACAGTTCCGCCCCGGCCGAACACGGTTTCGTGAGCGAATACGCCGGTCATCAATCCGTTGCACTCGATCCTTACGTCGCGAACGAAATCTGGCGAAGGAAATCAGGGATGTCGCCACAGACGATGGGACGGAAAAATCACACGATCGCCCTTCTGACTGCCCTGACGGTCGGCTTGACCGCGCCTGCCAACACCGCGGAACCTTCCGGCGTCCATCCCGGCCCCATGTCGCGCCAGGACGCCTTTGCCCGCGCCGACGCGCTGACTGCGCTCGGGCGGCAGATGTTCTTCGACCCTTCGCTCTCGGCCTCGGGCAAGCAGGCCTGCTCGTCCTGCCACGATCCCAACCACGCCTTCGGACCGGCCTCGGCTTCGCCGGTCGAGATAGGCGGGGCAAAGCTCGACCAGCCGGGCGTCCGCACTGTCCCATCGCTGCGCTACCTGCAGGCGGCGCCGGCCTTCACCGAGCATTTTTACGACTCCGAGGACGAAGGCGACGAGAGCGTCGACAACGGCCCGACCGGCGGCCTGACCTGGGACGGTCGCGCCGACCACGGCAAGGACCAGGCGAGGATCCCGCTGCTGTCGCCCTTCGAGATGGGCAATAAGGATGAGGCCCAGGTGGTCGCCAGCCTGCGCAAGGCGCCCTATGCCGACGCCTTCAAGGCGGCGTTCGGCGCCGATGTCCTTGACCATCCGCAGGACGCTTTCGAGGCCGCGGTCGAAGCGCTCGGCACGTTCGAGCAGAGCAGCGCCGATTTCTATCCCTATTCCAGCCGCTACGACGCCTTCCTCGCCGGCAAGGCGCAGCTCTCGGCGCAGGAATTGCACGGCCGTATGCTGTTCGAGGACGGGGCGAAGGGCAATTGCGCGAGCTGCCATCTCAGTGAACCCGCCAATGACGGCGAGCCGCCGCAATTCACCGACTACGGCCTGATCGCGATTGGCGTGCCGCGCAACCCGGCGATCCCCGCCAATGCTGATCCCAATTACGTCGACCTTGGCCTGTGCGGTCCGCTGCGCACTGATTTCAAGGGACGCGCCGAATATTGCGGCCTGTTCAAGACGCCGACCCTGCGCAACGTGGCCTTGCGCAAAAGCTTCTTCCACAATGGCTATTTCCACTCCCTGCGCGAGGCGGTCGCCTTCTACGCCAGCCGCGACAGCGATCCGGCGCGCTGGTATCCGACGATGGCGGACGGCACGGTCGACAAATTCGACGACCTGCCAAAGGCTTACTGGCCGAACCTCAACACCGACCCGCCGTTCAACGGTAGAAAGCCCGGCGACAAGCCGGCGCTGAGCGACGCCGAGATCGACGACATCGTCGCCTTCCTTGGCACGCTGACCGACGCCGACCAGGCGGGGCAGTAAGGCAAGCGGCCAAGGCGATTGATGGGGACGCACGGCATGCTTGCAGCCGGGGCCGTCTATCCACCGTAAATGTGTGCCAATGTGAGCCACGTCATAGGAACGCCAAGTCGCGTCTGCTATGTTGCCCATCTCTTCACAGATGGAGTCTCCGATGAGGTTCGTCGCGGTGCAGGAGCCGCCCGGCAGCAGTTGGGCGGTGTTCGATGCGGGCAATGGCGCGCCGGCCGAATATGCCGGCCGGGTGCTTATCGGCCTGACATCGCGCGAGGCCAGCTGGTTCGTTGCCGCAGGCAACGACCAGGCGGCCTGGCCACGGCCCGGCCGGCCAGCCGCGCAACTGCGGCTGGTCAGCGGAGGCGGCTCGCAGCCGATCTAGGAAAGGCACGGCCAAACAGGCGGTTGAGAAGCCGCGCTGCCGGATTGATTCAAGCGGATTGATTCAGGGCAGCGCGACTTCGGTGTTGCCCCTCATTGCGCCGGTGCGTAGCGGCTCACCACCATGCCGCTGGCATAGGGCTTCGAGCCGAGGAGCTTCAGCCTGCCAAAACCGCCCTCGTCGAAGATGCGGCGGCCGCTGCCCAGAACCGCAGGATTGACGAAGAGCTGGAACTCGTCGACAAGGCCGGCGGCGATCAGCGCGGCGGCAAAGCCCGCGCCGCCGAACACGGCGATGTCGCCGCCCTCGCCTTGCTTCAGCGCAGCGACCTCGCGTGGCAGGTCGCCGCTGACGAGCCGCGTGCGTTCCCAGCGCGATGCCTCGAGCTTGCCGCTCGCCACAACCTTCTCAGCCTCCAAGATGCGCTGCGCGAAGGCGTAGAAAGGGTCCTTCGGAAATTTCCTCGCCGCGTTGCCCCAATGGGTCAGATACCCCTCCTCAGCCATCTTGCGGCTCAACAGGATGGTGTCGATACAAGCAAAGACGGCGTTGAAGTCCCGCTTGAGCTCCTCGTCCCAGGCGCTGTCATCGCCCCATTCCCAGAGCTGCCAGCGATGCCCCTCGTCGGCGCCGACAAAACCGTCGACCGACATCTGCATCTGCAGGATGAGCTTCTTCATGTCCGGTCCCCTCGCGCTTAATTGCTTTACTTTCGGAACCATTTGACCCAGATCGGGAAATGATGTCAATAGTAGAGTGATTTAAAAATGGAACCATACCGATGTCGACCAAGGGACGGTCCGGCTGCCCGATCAGCCTCTCGCTCGAATTGCTCGGCGACCGCTGGACGCTGCTCATCATCCGAGACCTGGCCTTTGCCGGGAAACGGCATTTTCGCGAGTTCCTGCAATCCGACGAAGGCATCTCGTCGCGCACGCTGGCCGAGCGGCTGCAGACGCTGGTCGACGAAGGCGTCCTCACCCGCAGCGACGACCCGAGCCATGGGCTGAAGGCGATCTATCGGCTGACCGATGCCGGCATCGACCTTTTGCCGATGCTGGCGGCGCTGGGCGCCTGGGGCAGCAAATATCGCAAGGCCGACAACGACCTCGCCCGGATCGCTGGTGAGCTCGCGGCCGGCGGCCAGCCGGCGCTCGAGCAGATGAAAGAAAAGCTGAAAGCCGAGCATCTGGGGTAACGGGGCGGCGTGCTGTCGGCGCACCGGCCGTCCAATGCTGCGGCGAGGCGGCCGCCAGCGTCGGCTGTCTGCGAGCCGATTGGACAACAATCCCCCTCGCCTGTCAGCGAGGCCGTCCGTGTCACTGCAGCCCTACCGGCTCCTCGGCCGGCGGCTCCCCGGGCAACCCCAGTCGCAGCCGCTCCTCCTCGGCGAATATCTCGGCCTGCGCGTGAATGTCGAACACTTGCTGCGTCAGCCTGCCACCATCGACGACCCGCACTATCCATTGGCCATTGAGGGTTTTTACGCGGACACTGTCTGGCTCGCTTGTTACCATATACAGCCCCTGCTCATCGCTCGAAGAACTTCCTGCCTCCGACCAAATACGATCTAGAGCGCCTGGAGTTGCCGGAAAGCGGGGCTTATTAGTCTTTAGTGCAAGGGTACTCGCCAATATCCGATATATTTGCAGATCGTGATGAATAAAAACGAGCATGGAGGCGAAGGGATGCCGTTGCGCCCCAGGTCATTGGAATTCGACTTCGATATCGAGTTCGGTCTGCGATACGATACGGCAGCGCATTTCAAAAGCGTCTGAGCGGACTTGCAGATTGCGCAGTCTGGCACTTGGCCGGGCGGGAAGCGCGAACGAATTCGCCGCGCGGCTGCGGCCCGGTCGCCTTGGGGGGTGATACTGGGTTCGGCGGCCGGGCCTGACCGGAGTTTGCGAGGCCGCCGGCTGTCATAAACATGCGCTCGGGCTCAGCCAAGGACAAGAACGACCTAGGCCCTAGGACCAAAGCTGCAAGGACATGGCCGACAGGACCAGTTGCGCTTTGACGACTGGGAAGAAACGTGCCGAACGCCGGCCGCGTCAAAAGCCCAAGAAATGCCGACCGAGGAGATAGCCGAGCGCCGCCACGACCAACGGAAACAGCGCCGGCGCCGCCCTGCTGAACAGCGAGGGGTTTATCTCCTTGGCAGGAGCGCTGGATTTGGCATTGCCGAGGTTTTTGGTCATGAACTCATTACCGGTTGGGGGCTAGCTGCCGGCTGGTCCATTAAATTAGAAGTCGCTTATTAAGTTTCCGGCAAGCCCAACGCTACAATTCGCGGCAATTTATTCCGACTACTGGGTGCGCTCGGCAAGCGCAAAAGCCTGGAGATTGCGCGACTTGCCAGGATCCTGGTCGGCGTTGGCGATGATGGCGTGGAAGGCCGCCCGGGCGATATCCTTTTTCTTGGCATCCGGATGCAGTTTTCGCACCGCCTTGAGCAGGTCTTTCGGTTTCATATCCGGGGTGACGACGCGCATCAGCGTATCACCTATAGCCTGCAATTCGTTGGCATCCATGACGATGAGCCCTGTTTTGGCGGCAGGAGCCTAGCATATAGCGGGTCGAGCGCGTCACTTTTGTGATGCGCCGATGGAGTCGGAGCCAGTCTTTCTAGAGAATTTTAGTGGCGAAAGCGTCCAGCCGTGAATTTTCGCGGTAGCAAAGCCGAACGACCATAGCGGCCGCAATCCCGGTAGCGGCGCCGCCGGCGATGTCACCGGCATAGTGGATGCCGATATGCAGCCGCGACCAGCAAATCAGCACGGCCATGACGAGCAAGGCGAGCGTGCGGCGCGGCAGCGCCTGCATGGCGAAGGCGGCGACGATGGCTGTGCTGGCGGTCGCGTGGTCGGACGGGAACGACCAGTCGGCGCTGGGCGCGATCAAAAGATGCGTGGCGCCGGCATCGTATGGCCTGATCCGGTGGACAAACAGCAGGATGGCCTGGTTGATCGCCAACCCTAGCAGAAAGGAAAGGCCGGCGGACAGACAGGCATGGCGCACATGGGCGCGGTCGGTCCTCGACCACCATTGCAGGGCCACCACGATCACCATGAGCGGCACACCGATTTGTGAGATGGCGATCATTGTCCTATCAAGGGGTGGGCTGATGCCGGCAGCTGAATTGATCCAGTGCGTGAGAGAAACGTCCATTCTAGCCTGATTTCCCGGGTCTATTGTGAGGTCGATCGTTGAAGCCCGCCGGCGAGCACCGCATTCACCAGCTCTTTGAGGTCAGCGTATGGCTAAAAGGTGCCCATGCCTTGATCGAGTGCGTCGGCGGCATCCTGCTTTACGTTGTCACCACCGAAACCATCGCTTCCTGGGTCAACATGTTCACCCAGGAAGAGTTGATCGAAGATCCGAACGATTTCATAGCTGGCTATCTCTCGCGGATGGCCGGCCAGTTTTCGCTGGACAGCAAGGAGTTCTACGCCTTCTACCTGCTCAGCCACGGGCTGATTAAGCTTCTGCTGGTCATCGGCCTGCTGCGCGGCAAGCTCTGGTCCTACCCGGCCTCGCTGGTGGCACTCGGCGCCTTCATGGCCTATCAGGTCTACCGCTACTCCTACACGCATTCGCCCGGCCTGCTCGTCCTGACCGTTTTCGATGCGATCGTCATGTGGCTGGTCTGGCAGGAGTGGAAGACGGTGCGCCGCCATATCGCGCCATGATCGCGCCGGCCCTCACTCGATTTTCCGCCGGAACTTCGAATGGCAGCTCGCGCAATCCTGCAGGATGAGGTGCAGGAGATGTTCCGCAGGCATCGTTGCCGGATCGGCTTCAACGGCGCCCGGGCGCTTGCCGAGCAGGCTGCCGCCATCCATCGGCGGGCCGGTCATCCGCATGTCGGCGGTGATCCCGGCCGGCGCGTTCGCGGCCTTGGCGGCGAGCGCGTCGGCGAGCCGACCGATATGGCGTGCCAGCGCCTCGAACTCCGGCCGGGCCTCCTCCATCTCCAGCCTGGCGCCAGACGGCGCGCCAAGCGTGCCTTGCGGGAATTCGGCGACCAGGGCGGCGCCGGTGCGGGCGCTGAGCGTGTCCGCGGCTGCCTTGAAGGCCACCGGCTCATAGCCGCGCTTGCCGCCGAACATTTCGGCGATCGCCTTGGCGGCGGCCGCCATCTCCTTCATCGAGGCCTGGCGCGCCGCCACGATGGGATCGCCGGGATCCGCTGCCAGCGTTGGGGCAAGGACCAGGGGGCCGGCGAGCGCAAGCATCGCCGCCCCGAAAGCAACGCGCAACCTCATGCCCGCACGTCGACGATGCCCATCATGCCGAGTTGCTCATGCTCGAGGATGTGGCAGTGATACATGCGCGTGCCCGGCCGTTCCTGGCGCGTGCGGAGCCGCACCGTCTCGCCGCGTGCTACGTTGACCGTGTCCTTCCACGCTAGATAAGGCGGCTTGGCGACCTTGCCGTCGCGTTCGCGTTCGACCACCTGGAACTGCGTGCCGTGGATATGGAACGGATGGTCCATGTCGGCCTGGTTGACGATTTCCCAGAGCTCGGTGTCGCCGGCCCTGGCGACGATGTCGACGCGCCCCATGTCGAACGCCTTGCCATTGATCAGGAAGCCCATCTCCATGCCGGTGGCGTTCATCGCCATGGTCTCGGTGAAGACGAGGCGGCGGCTGACCGTGGGAGCCCCTAGCGGCGCGATCGGCCTCAACCGCTCGGGCAGCGGCGGCATCGCCTCGGCCGGCGCGTCGGAGACATCGACCGTCAGCAACGTCAGCCCGGCGTCCGTGGGCCGGCCAGGACCCATCCAGCCGCGGTCATAGTCGAGCGTGGTGAGGGTGGCAGTGCCCGACCGGTCGAAGGCGACGACCAGTTCGACACGTTCGGCCGGGCTGAGCAATATCTCCTCGGCCACAACTGGCGCCTCCAGGAGACCGCCGTCGCTGCCGATCACGGTCATCGCGGCGTTGGCGAAAGCGAGCCTGAGGAAGCGCGCATTGGTGGCGTTGTAGAGCCGCAGGCGCCGCTTCGCGCCACGCGCCATCGCCAGCTCGGGTTCTTCTGGCCGTTGACCAACACATGATCGCCGACCCTGCCGTTCATCAGGTCGGTCATGGTGTTGTCGGGCATCGAGCCGTCCGCGGCAAGGCGAAGGTCGGTGAACATGAGCACGGTATCGCCATAGGCGGCCGGGATCGGATCGGCTTTGGCCTTGACGACGAAGGCGCCGGCAAGGCCGCGATAGACCTGCTCGGCCGTCCGGCCATGCGGATGCGGGTGATACCAGTAGGATCCGGCCGAGCCCTCGGGCAGCTCGAAGGCGTAGACACGGTCGGCGCCCGCCGCCACCGGGTCCATCGGATTGCCGTCCTGGTCTGCCGGCACCGGCATGCCGTGCCAGTGGACGGTGCTTTGCTCGCCCGCGATCCGGTTGGCGAAGGTGATCTCGACGCGGTCGCCTTCATAGCCACGATCAGCGGCCCCGGGCTCGTGCCGTTATAGGCAAGGATCGGCGTGTCCTGGCCCTCGACGAAGCGCGCCGTGGCCGCCTCCGCCGTCAGCCTCGCCTGGAACAGCCCGGGTGGGCCGGCCTCGTTGGCAAGCAGCGGCAATTGGCGCAGCCCCTCGCCCTCGGGCAGCGTGACGGGCGCTTGCGCCATGGCGCCCATGTCATGGCCCGCATGACTGCCCATTCCCGGCATCGAGTCCATGCCGGACATGCTGTCCATCTTCATCTGCGCCAGCGCGCGAGAACCCGACAGAGCCGTTGCCAGGCCAGCCATCAGAAAGCCGCGTCGGTGCATTTTCCGTCTCCTCGATCGTGTTTGGGAAGGGCGCCGCCTGGACGACCCTCCAACACGCTACGGGTTCCAGCAACTGGAAGGTCAAGCGAAAATCGAGCAGGCAGGTACGCCGAGGTCCGTGTCTGGCTTCGCCCAAAAGAAAATGCCGGGACAGCCCCGCCACATGCTCACGCCGCCGTTTTTTAACCCCAATCGCCCTCTAGCCGGCTGAAGACGCTGCGGTTCCAGCCCTCACGTTTTCTTGACAGAGGCTGGAAAAACGGGCAGCAAGCGGGTGAGGGAGAGCATTTCTACCGTGGCAAAGACCACGGAGGGCTCTTTTTTCGTATGGACCGTCGCCAAATCGGCGATTGGTGGAGGGATTGGTTAACCAACTTTGTCCATCTTTTGAATCAATCGGCAACAGACGCGAGTAGGTGCAGGGGGCACCAGCGAACTGTGATCGTGACGGGTGCCAGGTCCGCAAACCGGCATGCCGATTGAGAGTGGTCGTATGGCGTTTTTGCGTTTGAAAATCCGGGGTGACGCTCCTCATGGGGAGGTAACTTCGAAAAAGTCTGGTCATCGTTGGGTCGTGGTGCCTGCTATCGGCGCCGCCCTCGCCCTATGGTCCGTCGCCACCTTGGCGGGGCTCTATTCGGTGAGCACCTCGCTGACCGCAGCTTCCAACGGATTGCCGCAAGGCCTGCTTTCCGGGCGTAGCATCGGGCTTGGCGACCAGCGCCGGCAGCTCGCCAATGCCTGGGCGCCGCATCTTGCCGCCAACGGCGGCTACCAGGCAGGCTCGCTCATCGGCAGCTGCGACGCAGGCTGCTTCAGCCTCGCGACAAGCTTCAGACATGACAGCCAAGCAGCTGAAAAACTGCAGAATAAAGGCCTCGACGGCAAGATGGCGCGCCTCAAGTTGCCGTCGCCGGACAGCGTCGCGCAGGAAAAGGTCGTGGTGGTGGCTTCGGCGGCCGGAGCCGCCGACCGTTTCGACGGCGTGGTGAAGCGCGCGGCGCTTTCGCCGCAAAAGCTTGCCGATGCCTTTGCCCGCGCCGAGAAGGCGCCGTTCCTGCTCGCCAGCCTGCCTTCGGCGAGCCGCTTCGGCGGCGCGCAGCCGAACGCCCCGATCGAAGCCCGCTTCGGTTCGCAGCCGGCCGAAATCGGCGGCGCTTCCGACTTGGCGCTGGCGCTTGCCAACATCGCGCCTGAAGATACGGCGGACGTCCCGACTGCCGTCGCGCTGCAAAACAGCGATGCGCCCGATGTTGCCGAGAATACGGAAAAGGGCCAGGAGGGCGAGTACCAGGTCGCCTCGCTGCCGCCGCAGGACGATCTGCCCGACAGCGTTGTCGTGCCCGGCCTTCGGCCACGCACGACGCTCGAACGCGCCACCGAGACGCCCGAACAGAACGCGGCCAAGCCGCAGAAACCCGAACCCACGAAGCCGCAGGCCGCCAAGGCCAAGCCGCAGCCGGCCGCAGCCGACACCGCGCAAAGCGCACCGACGGCCGTCTCGCCGAGAAGCGGCGACCAGGCCCTACCGGGCGTAGCCGGCTCGAAGCCGGTCGTGGCCGACTCAAAGCCCAGCAAGCGCAAGGCGCAGGCGTCAGAAATGCTCGCCTATGCCAAGCCGGATACGCCGGAGCGCGGCGGGCTAGGCAGTGCGTTCCGCAACCTTTTCAACGGACCCTCGACGGGCAATGGCGTCGCCGTCTACGATATCTCGGCCAAGACGGTCTACATGCCGGACGGCTCCAGGCTCGAGGCGCATTCGGGATTGGGCTCGATGGTCGACCAGCCGCGCTTCGTCAACAAGAAGAATGTCGGCCCGACGCCGCCCGACACCTACAATCTGTCGATGCGTGAATCGCGCTTCCACGGCGTCGAGGCGATCCGGCTGACGCCGACCAGCGGCAGCAACAAATATGGCCGCAACGGCCTGCTCGCCCACACCTACATGCTGCGCGGCGGGCGCGCCGAGTCGAACGGCTGCGTCGTCTTCAAGGACTATCACCGCTTCCTCGCCGCCTACAAAAACGGCAAGATCAAGCGCCTTGTCGTGGTCCCGCGCCTGACAAGCTCCCCCACCCGGGTCGCCCAGGAAGGCCGCCAGGGTTAAGCCTTACATAAGCCGGCGCGCTGGTCGCCGGCTGTTATCGATCCCCACTTGCTGATCCGAAGGGCCCGGCGCCAAGACGCGCCCGGGTGTTTGCCGTCGCTTCAAGCCATGGCAACAATCACTGCCTCGCATGAGGAAGCGATAACGACCCTTCCCAGGATATAGATATGGCGCAGCCCGGGCTTGCGGCAAGACCCCGGCCATGGCGTATCAACGCTGCTCCGAAAAACCACAACGGAGCATGGAATGCGGATCTTGTTATCGACTTACGGCTCGCGCGGCGACGTCGAGCCCTTGGCGGCGCTGGGCGCGGCGTTGCAGGCGCACGGCGTCGAGGCCAAAGTGAGCGCGCCGGGCGACACGGAGTTTGCCGCCCTTCTGGCCCGCGCCGGCGTGCCGCTGGCCCCGGCCTTCTCGCCTGTGCGCGAATGGGCGAAGGAAATGATCAATCGGTCGCGATCGGCGTCGCCCGAAGACCGGGCCAGGCTCATTGCCGGCCAGGCGGCCGAGATCGTCGCCAGGCAATATGAGGCGCTCGGCGCGGCCGCCGAAGGCTGCGACGCCGTGGTGGCGTTCGGTCTCTTCCCATCCTGCGCCGCCGCGCGGATGCTCGCTGAGCAACGCGGCATGCGCTACATGCTCGGCACGTTCTGTCCCATCTGGCTGCCGTCGCCGCACAACCGGCCGCATGAATATCCAAGCCATCCGCTGCCGCCCGGCGTGACCGACAACCGCCTGCTGTGGGAGATGGATGTCCGGACCAAGAACGCCCTCTTCGGCGAGGCGATCAACGGCCAGCGCGCGTCGCTCGGACTGCCCCCGGTGGAAAATGTCCGGGACTATGTCTATGGCAAGAGGGTCCTGCTCGCCTGCGACCCGACATTGGGGCCTTGGCCGGGCTCGGACCTGATCGATGCCGCTCAGACCGGCGCCTTCATCCTGCCGGACGAACGGGCCCTCCCCGATGATCTCGAAGCCTTCCTCGCCGCCGGACCGCCGCCGGTCTATGTCGGCTTCGGCTCGATATCGGTCGCGAGCGAGGCCGGCCGCGCGGCCATCGAAGCGATCCGCGCCAATGGCCTTCGCGCGGTCATCGCGCATGGCTGGGCCGGGCTCGGCCGCATCGACAATGGCGGCGACTGCTTCGCCGTCGGCGAGGTCAACCAGCAGGCGCTGTTCGGCCGCGTCGCCGCCGTCATCCACCATGGCGGCGCCGGAACGACCGTTGCCGCGGCGCGGGCGGGAGCGTCGCAGGTGATCGTGCCGCAGATCGGCGACCAGCCCTATTGGGCGAAGCGGGCGGCCGAACTGGGGATAGGCGCCGCGCATGACGGTCCGGTGCCAACCGTGGAGTCGTTGGCGGCGGCGTTGGAGGTGGCGCTGGCGCCCGAAACCCGCGCTCGTGCAGCGGCGGTGGCTGGCAAGATCCGCACCGACGGCGCCGAGGCGGCGGCAAGGCTGCTGATCGAAGCGTCGGGTCAATCCAGCCGGTGACCTCATTGTGTCGTTAGTTATTGTGCCGTCAGTTCCGCCAGCGCCCTTTGCAGGGGCGCCGGCGAGACCTGGATCGGGCCTGAGAAGGGACTGTCCATGTCGACGATCAAATAGATCGCGGCCGCCACCAGCGCTCCCGAAATGAGGCACGTGAAGACGATAGTGCCATTGTTCGGCGCCCTGAAGCCGAAGCTGGCGAAGATAAGCGTCAGCCATGCCACGAGCAGCGCGATCAGTGGCGTAGGGATCGCGCCCTCGGACTGCTCGGCCAGTATCCAGCGCTGCTCGATCAGCTTCTGGAGTTGCTGCATCGCGGCCTGTTGCGCGGCAGTCTGCCTGGCATCCGCGGGCGTCAATCCCGCCAGGATGTCTCCGACCTGATTGAGCAGCAGTTCCGACAGCCTGTTCGGGACGACGGTTGTGTCGCTGTCGGCGGTGGAGGTGTCGACGACGCGTTGGACATAGGCGGCAAGCGACTGCCGGGCGCTGTCGGCCTCCGGCCCGTAATGCCGGAGCGTTCGGTCGAGCAGAATGATCTCGGTGGCGAAAGTGTGTACGTTGCCGTTGATGGACTCAAACGTGTTCTTGGCCGAGTTGATCATCAGGCCGAGCATAAGCGAGGACATCACCACGAAAAGGTTCGCGGCAAGCCGTACCACCGCGCTGGTGTCGTCCCCAAGGTGGTGGGCGGGGAATCGCTCATGCATCATCAAGCTGACCAGCGAGGCCCCGGCCAGGCACGCAAAAATCGCTATCCCTACAAGCACTTCGCCCATGACTGACATTGTAGCCGAGGCACGACGCTTGCCAATTGGCTGATCAGGGTTGAATCAACATCGAAGCATAACGGCCTATGTCGTTGGCCGGCATGGAGACTTTCGTGTCAGGCTCCAGGTGCATCGGGGCGGCGCTCGAAAACCGCTTTCAATACCGGGCGAAGGCGCTATCTATGGCGCGGGGCGGCTCCCAATCACTCACGAGGCAATCCATGACAATTCGCGCTGTCGTCTGGGGCGAGAACATCCATGAGCGGACCAATGAGGTGGTCGCCTCCATCTATCCGGAAGGCATGCACGCGACCATCGCCAAGGCGCTGAACACGGACAAGGCGATCTCCGCCTCGACAGCCACGCTGGAGCAGCCGGAGCACGGCCTGCCGCAATCCCGCCTCGCCGAAACCGACGTTCTGGTCTGGTGGGGCCACAAGGACCATGGCGCGGTGGCCGACGAGGTGGTCGAGCGCGTCGCTCGCCGCGTCTGGCAGGGCATGGGGCTGATCGTGCTGCATTCCGGCCATTTCTCGAAGATCTTCAAGCGGCTGATGGGCACGCCCTGCACGCTGAAATGGCGCGAAGCCGGCGAGCGCGAGCGGCTCTGGGTGACGAGCCCCAACCATCCGATCGCCGAAGGCGTCGGCGAGTTCTTCGAACTGGAGAACGAGGAGATGTATGGCGAGCAGTTCGCCGTGCCGGAGCCGCTGGAAACCGTGTTTATCTCCTGGTTCCAGGGCGGCGAGGTGTTCCGCTCCGGCCTGACCTACCGGCGCGGCGCCGGCAATGTCTTCTACTTCCGCCCCGGGCACGAAACCTATCCAACCTATCACGATGCGACGGTCCAGACAGTGCTGCGCAACGCGGTGAAATGGGCGGTGAACCCGCAAGGATCGAAGCCCGCCATCCTCGACGCGCCGAACGTGCCGGTAGAGAAGGCGCTGGAGCCGATCGAGGAGCGCGGACCCAAGCTGCACGCGCATGGCGAGGCCGGCTTCCGCTAAAAAAGGCGCTTGCCTGCTCCGCTTGGGATTGCGCGGACACGGCGCCTAGGTCACATTCGTGTCAAACGATTGAATCGAACCAAATCGCTCAAGGGAGCAGAAAATGCGGCTTCTGATACTCGGTACCGGCTGGATGGCGCAGGAACATGCCCGCCGCTTCGGCGCCATCGAGGGCGTCGACATCGTCGGCGCGGTCGATGTCGATGCGGCCCGCGTCGATGAATACGCGGACGCCTACAAGATCCCGAAGCGCTTCACCTCGCTGGAGGCGGCGCTCGACTGGGGCGACTTCGACGCGGTCGCCAATGTCACGCCGGACCGCATCCACCATCCGACCACCATGGCGCTGGTCGCCGCCGGCAAGCCGGTGCTGTGCGAGAAGCCGCTGGCGGAAAATTTCGGCAAGGCCAGCGAAATGGCCGATGCGGCGGAAGCCGCCGGCATCGTCAACATGGTCAACCTCACCTATCGAAACGTGGCCGCGCTGCAGAAAGCGCGCCAGATGGTGCAAGCCGGCGAGATCGGCACGGTGCGCCATGTCGAGGCGTCCTATCTGCAGAGCTGGCTCGTGTCGAAATTCTGGGGCGACTGGCGCACCGATCCGAAATGGCTGTGGCGGCTGTCGCGCGGCCACGGTTCCAATGGCGTGCTCGGCGATGTCGGCATCCATATCCTCGATTTCGCCAGCTACGGCGCGGCGCTCGACATCGACCACGTCTTCTGCCGGCTGCGCGCCTTCGACAAGGCGCCGGGCAACCGCATCGGCGAATACCAACTCGACGCCAATGACAGCTTCGCCATGACGCTCGATTTTTCCAACGGCGCCTTCGGCGTGGTGCATGCCAGCCGCTGGGCGACCGGCCACATGAACGAATTGCGCCTGCGCATCTATGGCGACAAGGGCGGTATCGAGGTGGTGCACAATCTCGAAGGCTCGGCTCTGAGGGCCTGTATCGGCGACAATATAGAGAGCGCCAAATGGGAGGAGCTCGATGCAGGCTCCGTGCCGACCAACTACCAGCGTTTCGTCGAAGCGGTGAAGAGCGGCGTGCAGACCGAACCGACCTTCCGCCACGCGGCAGGCCTGCAGAAGGTGCTGGACCTCGCCGTGGTGTCGGATGAGAAACGCGCCGAGTTGAGGGCCAACGCGGATACGCAGTAAGGTCATTGCTGAAAGGAGCCAGCATGGTCACGCGTCGCGCCGAATGTTCCTGCGGTCAGCTGTCAGCCACCTGTTCGGGCGAGCCGGTGCGCATTTCGGTTTGCCATTGCCTTGATTGCAAGCGGCGCACCGGCAGCGCCTTCAGCTACAATGTGCGATTTGCCGAGGCGGACGTTTCGATAGAGGGGCGGTCGGCACAGTTTACGCGCGTCGGCGAGCTGGGCGGCCGTGTCATCTATAGTTTCTGCCCGGACTGCGGAACCACCGTCCACTATCGCATCGACACGCAACCCGGCCTTACCGCCATTCCGGTAGGCGCGTTCGCGGACCCGTCGTTTCCGCCGCCCTTCCAGTCCTTCTACCACGACAGCCGCCGCTGCGAGTGGGTCGAGATAAAAGCCGAGCCTTTGGCGAAAATTGGCTGAGTGCTGAGCTGGTTCCTCGCCCCCGCCAGCGGCGGGGGAGAGGTGTCCGCGAAGCGGACGGAGCGGGGGCCTTCGTAGGGTGCTCCCCTCTCCGTCTCGGCTTCGCCGAGCCACCTCTCCCCACTGCGTGGGGCGAGGAATCAGGGTCACGCTCCGCGATAAATCCCGACCGCCGCCGCCACCAGCGCGGCATTACCATCGGCTATGCTGCCGTCCGGCAATTCCTTGCCGTCCTCCAGCCCCACCCGCGTCGAAAGTTTCCTCGCCGCCGCCCTCTCCACGAAGGGCCAGACCGTGGCGTTCTCACCATGCAACAGGATGGAGCGGCGGATGCCGGCGCGCTCAAGCACCTTCCAGATGCCGTTGGCGACGGCGAAGGCCTCGTCCAGCGCCTGCTCGGAAATCTCGATCAGCACGCGCAGCACCCGGCCGCCATGGTCGAGGCTAGCGAGCCTTAGAGCGTCACCGATCGAGGCAAGCCCAGCCTCGATGCCGACACCGCGGCCGCGCAGGGCCTCCATCACTTCCGGCGCCGCCGTCTCGCTGAGATTGACCGAGGCATAATCGGGCAGTTCGCGCCAGCCGGAGATGGCGACCAGGGTGCGCAAATCATCCTTCTCGATCCAGGCGCCGGTGGAGACGCCGATCAGCGTGCCCGGGCAGGCGCGGCGGAGTGCCGCGACCGTCCTGTCCATCGCTTCCGGCGCCAAGCTCTCGCGGCGATCAGTGCCGCGCGCATGCACATGCAGCTCGGCGGCGCCCGCCGCAATCGAGGCGGCGGCGTCGCGCGCCATCGCCTCGGGATCGAGCGGCAGCGCGGGATGGAAATCGGCGGGGCGGGCGCCGTTGATGCACGCCTGGACGATCATCTTCGCGGCAATCCTGTTTCGGCTGGCGGGGAGCCTAGCGCAGGATCGGATTGGCCGGAACCGGAGCGACGGAAATTTCCTGACAAGCCGCGCAAGAAACATCCCCCTGGCCTGTCGGCCAGAGGGATTGGCTTTCATCGTGGACGATTGCCGAAGTTCGAAAGTCCGTTACGCCGGCACCCGCTTCAGCGCCTGAGCCATGCAGTGGATGCCGCCGCCGGTCTTGGAGATTTCGCTCATGTCGACGGCCGCGACCTCGAAGCCTTGAGCCTTCAGCTTCTCGATCAGCGTCTTGCTGGAGGTCGGCGCGATCACCCTGTCCTTGCCGAGCGACATGAAGTTGCAGCCGAGCGCCATCGTGTCCTGGAAGGGCACGTCGATGATCTCGTGGCCCTTGCCCTTCAGCCAGTCGACGATGCCGGGCTCGGTGCAGGCGAGGCAGACGGCAGTGAGCTTTTCGGCGATCGGCACCACCATCAGGTCGATATGGACGTAATATTCGTCGATGAAGGCAAGACGTGTCTCCCAGCCTTCCTTCTCGAACCAGTCCTGCACCTGGCGGGCGCCCTCTTCCTGGGTGCGGGCGCCGCCGCAGCCGATCAGCACCACGCCCTCCTCGATGACGTTGAAGTCGCCGCCCTCGAAGGTGCCGGCCGTCACCATGTCGTAGATCGGGATGCCGAGCTTTTCATAGGTGCGGATGGCGGCGTAGTTCTCGCCGCGCCGCCACCAGTTGGCCATGGCGGTGATGAAGGCGCCGTAAGGCGTCATGACGCTGGAGTCGCGCGAATAGACCTGCATCGGCAGTTCCGGCGTCGGCTCGTGCCAATGGATGTTGACGCCGAAATGCTCGTAGGCGGCGACGAGGTCCTTGTGCTGCGCCTGCGCGATCTGGACGTTGCAGGGCGCCTCGCGCAGATGCTTCCTGGACAGCGAGCTGGTCGACAGATGGCGCAGGAAATTGGGCGAGCCGAGCAGCACGTCGGTCAAGACATCCGTCTCGTTGGCGAAGCCCCAGGCGGTCAGCGGCTTGGTGCCGCCATTGGGGTTGCGGCGCTGCAGCGAGAACGGCTCGGCGACGATGCGGTCATGGACGGTCATGGTGTTCTCCTCTGGACTGTTCTGTTGATCGGTTATGCGGTCGAAGCGGCCGGAATCCACCAGTCGCGCCCGCGCGGCGTGGTGACATATTCCGGCCAGCGGAAATGGATCGGCGGTTCATAGTCGCAGAGCGGCGCGATCCAGTTCGAGCCGCCGACGCCGCCGCCGGTTCGCTTCACGAACTCGTCCATCGCGGCATCGCGCGCGGCCTTGTCTTCCAGCAGGCGCAGCGCCGTCAGCGCGACTGTCTTCGCGGCGCAGGTAACCATCGGGTCGATGGTGGCGGGGATGCCGCCCAGCGCATTCATCACCCAGGCCGGATAAGTATGGCCCTTGGCCGCGCGTAGCGCCGGACGGGCAACGTAGAAGCGCGACGTCGGCGCGTGCCAGCTCATGTCGGTGTAGTCGTCCGAGGTGGAGTTCACCTGCGATGGCGGCAGGTCGCGGCGCAGGATCGCCTCGGCCTCTTGCGGCGAAATCAGCCGCTCCAGCTCGTCGATGAACGGGTTTTCCGCCAGCTCGCCGCCTGCATTGACCTGGATTTCGCGAGCGATGGCCTTGGCTGCCTCGTCCCAGCGCGGAGCGCCGACAGTGGAGAGCGCCGCGTAGGTGATGTCGGCCATGGCGTGGTTGGCCAATCCCGGGCGCGACTTCGAGACCCAGTGGCGCTCGTAGCGGCAGCCGCTCATCTTCGCCGCTGCTTCCGCATTGCGATCGAGCACGGCGCTCACCTGCTCGGCCATCGCGATCGTCGGCACGCGGATCATGTACTGGATCTCGGCGAGGCCGGCCGGCAAATTGTCGGCGGTCGCCTGGCCGGCCGTCAGGATCGCCTCGCTGATCGACCAGCCGCCCTGATGCGTCAGCATGGAATCGCGCAGCGCCTTGGAGGCCATGTACATCATCATCAGCGCGTCGTTGGCGCCCGGCGCCCTGACCGCCGAATGCGCCTGCGGGATCGGCGCGCCATCGGTTGCCGCGCGGGTCCAGTTCTCCGGTTCGTCGCAGACAAAGCGGTAGATCATTGAATAGGCGGCGCCGCAATGCGTGTCCCAGCGCGCCGTGTTGCAGAGCGGCAGCATGTAGAAAGGATGGAAGGAGATCATGCCGGCGAGGCCGTCATAGTAGCCTTTCGCGGCATGGATCGGCTTCGAGCCCCTCACCTTCTCGGCCGGCTCGCCGGTGAAGCGCAGCGTACCCTTGATGCCGTGCTCCAGCATCGCCGCCTTGGTGGCGAGAAGCCCGCCGAGACTGCCGATGCCGAGCCCCGAATGCGGATCGGTGTGGCCGCCGGCCTCGACGCCCAACCCTTCTCGCGGCCGCTTGACCGTCGCGGCGTCCTGGCAGTTGCCGGGTACGGCGTCATACTCGCCATACATGCCGATCACCGGGCCGTCGCCATTGGTCCAGTGGGCGCAGAAGGCGGTCGGCATGCCGCCCGAGCCTTCCTCGACCGAAAAGCCCTCGCGCTTCAGCCGGTCCACATACCAGGCGGCCGATTGGTACTCGCGCCAGGCGGTCTCGCCGAAATCGAAGATGGTGCGCGTCCAGGCCGACAGCAGCGGCTGGATGCTGTCGATACAGGCAAGCGCGGTTTCTTGCGCCGGGGTCGTCACCGGTTTCTCCATGGACCCAAGAAAGCAGTGAAGCGGCTCATCAAAAAGTGATATGTTTTCCCGGTTCGTGCAAATTCGGTTCACCTGAGGTCCCTTGCGAATACCCTCCACACAGGCGCTACGCGCCCTCGACAGCTTCGCCCGTCATGGCAGCGTGTGGCGCGCCGCCGACGAGCTCCACCTCACCCGCAGCGCTGTCTCGCATCAGCTGAGGCTGCTCGAGCGCGACCTCGGCTTCGATCTCTTGCAGCGTATCGGCAAGGGCGTGGCGCTGACGCCGCGCGGCCAGCGCTACGCGGCGGATGTCCGGAAGGCGCTGACCGTGCTCGGCGACGCGGGAACGCAAAACAGCGGCGCCGGCGTCGGCGGCTCCTTCGGCATCTCCTGCCCGCCGGGCTTCGCCTCGATGTTCCTTTGCACCCATATCGGCGAATTCCAGCAGATGTATCCGGATGTGGCGCTCTCCGTGCTGACGCCAAGGCGGCTCGACGACGTCTCCAACCCGGAGGCCGACGCCTTCATCGCCTTCGGCGTCGGCAACTGGCCGAACCGAGCGGTGGAACTGCTTTGCGAAGTCCACTTCACACCGCTCTGCAGTCCGACGCTGCTCAACAAGGTCGGCGGCTTTTCCAAACCCGCCGACGTGCTGCGCGCCAATCTCCTGCATCTTTCCGACACCGAGGACTGGGCGCGCTGGCTCGCGCTGTCCAAGGTGGAGAACCCCGATACCGAGGGCGGCATCTTCTTTTCCGACATGAACCTCGTCTTCTCGGCCGCGATCGCCGGCCAGGGGATTGCGCTCGGCGACGAGTTGACCGGCCGCAGGGCGCTGAGCGAGGGCCGGCTGGTCAAGCCGTTCGAAGCGTCGGTCCCCTCGCCGCGCGCCTATTTCCTGGTGTTCGAACACGCCAAGGCCGGACACCCGGTGCTCAACGCCTTCAGTGACTGGCTGCGAGCGAAGTTGTCGGAGAGCAGCCTGGCGAAGTATTGAGGCGGGGCGAGTGCCCTTCGCTTTCGTCATCCTCGGGCTTGACCCGAGGATCCATGCCGTGACGTTTGCCGTCGAACACGGCGGACCAGAATTCTGCACCGTTGCGACGCGTATAAGGTCACGGCATGGATTCCAGGGTCTGCGCGCGTCGCTTCGCTCCTTGCTCCGCCCTGGAATGACGACGGCGTGAACGCTTTCGCCAATCGCGAACGCCGGTGAGCGCCGAAGGCCCGCGTCCATAGACGCCCCAATCACCCGCCAATGTCGGCCACCCGTGAATCAAATTTGCCGATCAGGCGAAAACTATTCGGTTGCGGTGAACGCGCGCCATGCCTACGATTTCTCTGGGAACTGAGGAAGGAGCCAGGATGCAGCAACCCGGCCGGGCCGCAGAAATCAAGGCGAACGGGATCGGCAAGAGCTTCGGCTCGTTCCGCGCGCTCGATAATCTGTCGCTCGATATCGGCCGCGGCGAGTTCCTGACGCTGCTCGGACCCTCCGGCTCCGGCAAGACCACTTTCCTGATGATCCTGGCCGGCTTCGTGCAGCCGAGCGAAGGCAAGCTTTTCAGCGACGGCGTCGACATCACCAACCGGCCGGCCGAGCAACGCGCTGCCGGCATGGTGTTCCAGGGCTACGCGTTGTTTCCGCATATGAGCGTGGAACAGAACATCGCCTTCCCGCTCAAGGTGCGCAAGAAATCGGCCGCCGAGATCAAAAGCCGTGTCGGCGAGATGATTGAGCGCGTCGGCCTCAACGGCCATGAGAAGAAGCTGCCGGCGCAGCTTTCCGGCGGCCAACAGCAGCGCGTGGCGCTGGCCCGCGCGCTGGTGTTCGAACCGGGCGTGCTGCTCCTCGACGAGCCGTTCTCGGCGCTCGACAAGAGCCTGCGCGGCCAGATGCAGGCCGAGATGAAGCGGCTGCACCAGGAGACCGGCACCACCTTCGTCTTCGTCACGCACGACCAGAGCGAGGCGCTGGCGCTGTCGTCGCGCGTCGCCATCTTCAATCACGGCAAGCTTCTGCAGGTCGGCAGGCCGGATGAGGTCTATGACCGGCCCGCCAACCGCTTCGTCGCCGAGTTCCTGGGCGAGATCAACATGCTGCCGGTGAAGGGCGTTCGCCCCGCCGACAATGGCGCCACGGGCCTCTGCGAGGACCGCGCGGTCAACATGCGCTGCAAGGCCGAAGCGATAAAGGGCGACGCCATTCTTGCCATCCGCCCCGAGGACATGTCGATCGCGCCGGAAGCGTCAGTCAACGAGAACGGCATCGCCGCGACCGCTGTCGCCTCGACCTATCTGGGGGCTGCGACCAAGCTCGACCTCACCACGCGCCAGGGCGCCAAGGTAACCGTCTCGGTGCCGAACGAGGTCGCGGCGGCAGCTTTGAGCAAAGGCAATTCCGTCTGGCTGACATGGCCGGCCGAAAAGGGTTTCCTCCTTCCGGACGGAGGACAATAAGAGCGCCGCGGCGGCCCGAATTCAGCCGCATCGGCTTCCGGTTCAAATCAACGACAACAAGGGGAACTGACATGACGAACGATACGAAGAAACAGGCAATGGAAAACCTCGCTGAACGGGCGAAGCGCGGTGAGATTTCACGCCGCCAGTTCGCGCAGCTTGCGGGCCTCGTGCTCGCCGGCACGCCGATGCTTTTGCGCTCGACCGGCGCTTTCGCCGAGACCAAGGGGCTGGTGCTGGTGAACTGGGGCGGCGACGCCATCACGGCCTATGACGCAGCCTACGGCCAGGCCTTCACCAAGGACACCGGCATCCCGGTCAAGATGGACGGCTCGGGCCCGACCGAAGGCGCGATCGCCGCGCAGTACAAGAGCGGCGCGCCGACCTGGGACCTGGTCGACGTCGACCCGTTCTCGGCCATCACGCTGGGCGGCCAGGGCATGCTCGAGCCGATCGACTACAAGATCGTCGACAAGAGCAAGATGCGGCCGGGTTTCGGCTGGGAATATGCCGCCTCGACCTACTTCTTCTCCTATGTGATCGCCTACGACTCGCAGAAGTTCGGCTCCAATGCGCCGACCGGCATGGCCGACTTCTTCGACGTCAAGAAATTCCCCGGCAAGCGCTCGCTCTACAAATGGGGCGTGTCGAGCTGGGAAGCAGCACTTCTGGCCGACGGCGTAGCACCCGCCTCGCTCTATCCGCTCGATCTGAAGCGCGCGCACGACAAGATCGCCGCCTTCAAGGACAACGTCGTCTCCTATTGGGGCGGCGGCGCCGAAAGCCAGAGCGTGCTGCTCAACGGCGAAGCCTCGATGGCGATCGTGTGGTCGACGCGCGCCTCGCTGATCGAGCAAGACTCGGGCGGCCAGATCAAGTTCATCTGGGACCAGGGCCTGATCTCGCCCGGCGCGCTCGCCGTGCTCAAGAACAACCCCGGCGGCAAGGACGCGGCGATGAAGTTCATTGCCAGCACCCAGGATCCGCAGAAGGAACTGGTGATGTTCGACAAGCTTGGCCAAGGCCCGGCCAATCCGGCGACCGACGCGCTGATCCCGGCCGACAAGAAGCGTATCAACCCGGTCGATCCGGAAAACATGAAGAAGCAGATTCCGCTCGACATGGAGTGGTACGCCAAGAACTACGGCGCAGCGCTCGACGAATACACCAAGATCATCTCGGCCTGACCGGCCGAGAGCTTCTAATGAGAGGCCTCCTCTCCGACAGGACGGGCGCGGCGCTGCTGATGGCGCCGCTGCTCCTGTTCCTCGTCCTCGCCTATGCATGGCCGTTCCTCGGCGTGGTGAAGTGGAGTTTCACCCTCCCCACGCCCGGGCTCGGCCAGTATCACGCTTTGCTCACCGACGATCTGGTGCAGTCGGTGTTCATCCGCACGCTGCGCATCGCGGCGATCGTCACCGTGGTTTCGGTCACCGCCGCCTATGCCATCACCGTGGTGTGGGTGCGCGGCAGTCCGGCGCAGCGCGTGCTCGCCGAGTTCTGCATCCTGGTGCCGTTCTGGATCTCGGTGCTGACGCGCGCCTTCGGCTGGGTGGCGCTGCTCTCCAACCGCGGCCTGATCAACACCTGGCTGCAATCGATCGGCTTCATCTCGGAGCCGCTGACCCTGGTGCGCAATGAGTTCGGCGTCATTGTCGGCATGTCGCATTTCCTCATCCCCTTCGCGGTGTTCCCGCTGGCATCGGCCATGCGCAGCCTGGACGAGCGCGTGCTGCTCGCGGCGCGCGGCCTGGGCTCCAGCCGCATGCGCACCTTCTGGACGGTGTTCGTGCCGATGACGCGCTCGGGCATCATCGGCTCGGCGCTGATCACCTTTGTCTTCTCGCTCGGCTTCTTCGTCACGCCGGCGGTCCTCGGCGGCGGCCGCAGTGTGATGATCGCGGAGCTGATTTATCTTCGCATCTTCCAGAGTCCCGACTGGGGGCTGGGCGCGGCGATCAGCGTCGTGCTGGTGGTGTTCGTCGGCGCGCTGATGGCGCTTATGTTCCGCTACGTCAAACCGAAGCAATTGGTGTAGCCAAGATGCCGACTTATCGCCCCGGCCCCGTTTCGCTGATCCTGGCCGTGCTGGTGGCGCTGTTCCTGCTGATGCCGCTGCTGGCCGTCATCCCGGTGTCGCTGACGCCGAGCCGCATGCTGACCATGCCGACGGGTGAACTGTCGCTGCGCCACTACCGCTCGCTGATCGAGGATCCGCGCTGGCTGGAGTCGATCCTGCTTTCGCTCAGGATCGGCATCGTCAGCAGCATCCTTTCCACCGCGCTTGCCCTCACCTTCAGCCTTGGCGTGTGGATGTTCCAGCCACGCTTCACCGCTGCCCTCGTCGGCTTCGTGCTGCTGCCGATGGTGGTGCCGCCTGTGGTCTCGGCGGTGACGCTCTATTTCCTGCTCACCTCGGTCTCCGGCCTCACGTCGTTCTTCGGCTACGACACCTGGCTGGGTGTCGCCATGGCCCATTCGGTGATGACGGTGCCCTTCGCCACGGTGCTCATCCTGGTGTCGCTCAGTCAGCTCGACCGGCGCATAGATCTTGCCGCGCGTGGCCTCGGCGCCAGCGTGTGGGAGCGCGCGACGCGCGTCATCATGCCCAACATCAAATTCGGCATCGTCACCGCGGCGCTGCTGTCCTTCGTGCTTTCCTGGGAAGAGATCGGCGTGACGCTGTTCATCACCTCGGTCAACGCCATCACCCTTCCCCGGCTGATGTGGATGGGCCTGCGCGACAACATCGATCCCGCGATCGCGGCACTCTCGGTGATCCTGATCATCATCACCGTGCTGGTGCTCGCCGTGCGCAGCGTCGTCACGAGGCAGCGCGCCGCACGCTGAAACGGCTCAGACAAACCTGACCGAGACGCGGCCAAATCTCCCGAGGTCGCCGGTGACTTCATCGCCGGGTTCGACCTCTATCGGCTTAACGCAAGTGCCGGTTATGACCAGCTGCCCCGGCTCGATAGCGATGCCCAGGCCCGTCATGATCCGGGGGTGTTGATCGACTCAGAAGGTTAGCCAGCGGAGGCCTGCGAGGCGACTTACGAATCTGTAATCTTGGCCGGATCCGGCGCCGACTTTCGCAAGAAAATCATTCTATACCAATAGCTTAAAATGAGCTTTCCGAAACTTTGAGGCTCGTCTCTCAAACAAATGTGATGAACCGTCCGTCCTACAAGCGGCGCGGCGGATTCGGCTTTGAGGCGCAGGAAAGTATCAGCGGCACCGCCGTGCGGCTCTTGTTCGTGGTGTTGCGCCATCGAGGCACCGCGCCGGACGAAGGCCCCCCGGCCTCGTCCGTGCGTAGCAGTGAGTTCAGGCGGCCTGCGGCCGCCGCATCCTCTCGACAAACGCCTGCCTTGCCGGTCCGGCAAGCGGCTTGTCCATGGCCAGCAGGCCGTCGAGCAGCGCCAAAAGCTCGCGCGCTGCCGAAGACTTGCAAGAATAATAGACCATCTGACGATCGCGGCGGGTTTCGACCAGGCCAAACCTGCGCAGTTTGGCCAGGTGTTGCGACAGCGCCGATTGGCTGAGTTCGACCTTGTCAGCGAGCACGCCGACAGAGAGTTCGCCCTCGGCCAGGTAGTTCATGATGAGCAGACGCTTCTCGTTGCCCATCACCGCGAGAAAGGCTGCCGCGCTTTCTGCGTTGGCGGTAAGTTTCTTGGTGACCATCGATTTCCCCATGCTTCATGCTCTTCCGAAGGCCATGGGGGCAATGGCTTCAGAGTTCCAGAGCGTTGGTGAGCATGCCCCGATTTGCACACGGGACCTGCCCTGCTTCTTTTCAACCAGAACCCCTTCGTAACCCGGTTGCCACCACGTCGGGGTTGTTGGTCTCGGACAGAACGCGCGGCGCTTTTCTGGGCGCAAGTCAATGCAGACTCGGAAAAATTCCACGCTGCTAATGCGTATCAGCGAAGCGCTCATTCGGCAAGAATATAACGAGACCGGCAAAGCAGTGGCCAACCGCAGGCAAGCAAGCACAGCAGCCGACGTGCCCGTACGAAGAGACTTCGGCCGCGATGTTGCCGCGACTCACTCCCGATCTCGAAGCGTGCTAGTATTAGTCGGGCAAAGGGACCGGGCTGGAGGAGGAAGCCATGTCCGTCATACGCAACACGTTCACCCCCGACGAGACGGCCATGCTTGGCCGGGTCTATGAGAACGGCAATGTCGAGGGCGAGACCGCCGAACAGAAGGAAGCGCGCGCCTCGCGCATCATCGCCAACTACATGGCGGGCATCACCGACGAGGCGGAGCTGATCGAGCTTTCGCGGAGGCCGCTCGGACGATGAGCAGCGTGTGCCGCATTGGTGAGACGGCTTCACGTTAAGTTGACGTTCCGCCACGCGATACTACGATAAAATATATCGTGTTCCGAGATATTTCGGGAGATTAGCGATGATCCAGGGATGGTTTTCAAGGCCGGTCGAAGTCGCCGTCGGCGTTTCCGGCTCGATCCGCCACATATCCAACGCCGAGCAAGCGGTCGAACTTTTGACCGGCCAATGGCGCGATGCCGGCAGCGCGCCGCATGGCGCCGCGCTGCGCGCCTGCCGCCGGGCGATCAGCGGCGACGTCGCGGCGGACAACGCCAGGGAAGCCTTCATCGTCGCCGCGCGCGAAGCGCATGTGCTGGTGGAATAGAGCATGGCGGGACTCGCATTCCGCAGGCCCGCCTATCGATGGTAAAGCCACAAGAGCACCAGCACCGCGAACACCGCCGGCGACAGCAGGATCCCGGCCCGAAAGATGCACATGGCCAGTTGAAGCGGCGTGAACATGCCCGGCGGCGTCGGGCCTATCGATCGCGCCGCTTGACGGCAAATCGACGCGCTGTTCCAAGCGCGGGCAAACGATCCGTTTCACCGCGCGCACGGCTCAGCCGTATTTCCTCGTAGAGTCCGAAAGCGGTCGCCATCAAGGTGGCGACTGTCATGGTGGATGCGAGCACGGCGATAAGCATGAGAGGTCTTCCCGCGTTTCATCAGCCTGCCGGATTCATTAGCGCCGCCCGCGAGGGTGCGTCAGTGACTTTGGTCACGCAATTTTTCAGCTATCGCGGATTCGTCGGTCCATAAGCCATTGGGGCGCGGCCCGCCCTCGCCGTGAAAATTCTTCGGAACCTAATGCGCGGCGATTGGTTAACGCGCGGGTTGGCAATCGCCCTCGGCCTGCATCGGCGCCATCCAGCGCCGCTTGCTTGCCCAAAAGACGATCATAAGAAACGGAGAAAGTGATGAACGATGTCTGGTTTTCCGAACCGGTCATGATTGATTTCCAGCCAAACGGCCAGCGCAAGGTTTCGAGTTGCTTCGAGGCGATGGAATGCCTCGACCAACGCTGGCCCGGACGGGCGCGCGACGGCGCCTGGCGTTCGGCGAGCCGCGTCTGCCGGGACGCGCTCGACGGTCTGCGCAGTCCGGTGGAAGCCCGCAAGACGCTGCGTAAGGCGGCCAAGGTCGCCGGCCTGCTGGCGTAGCCTCGATTTCCCCATGGCGTCCCATCGTGGGCGCCAAGCCCGTCGCGGTTTCCCATTGCCGCGGCGGGCTTTTGTTTTCCATGAGGGCGAAGCGACGGCCGGCGCATACTGCGGAATACGTTCAAGCACGCATCCCGTGGGGCACATGAAACGCCGGCCGCTGGGCTTCGGGGTTGCCTGACGGGTTCAGGCCGCTCCATTTCGGCGAGTCGGGTGCCGGGCCGCAACGCGAGCCTGCGCGTGGTAAACGAGGGGTTACTATCCACAGCCGTCGCGGCGGACCGATCAGCCAAATCCGCCAAGCACTTCCGGAAACTGGACCGCCATCGCTCCTTCGTCCGCCTGCCGGGCGTAGATCCGATGCATCTTCGTGCCGTCATATCTGGCCCGGCGGCGTTGCACGTCCTTGCCCAAAAGACCGGCAACAGCATCGAAGCGCCGGAAGAAACGCTTCATCACGCCGCGCTCGAAAGGTATGCGCTGCTCGAACGGCTTTTGCCAGGGCGTGTCCTTGGCCAGGTCGCGCCAGATGCACAGCGCTTCGAGCTCGACCCCGACCTGATTGCCCCACGGCTTGCCGCCGGCGAAATGCCTGGCCCAGGCTTGCGAGAAGCGGAACTCGCTGGTTCCAAGCGATTGCAAATTCCAGTTCGGATGCATCGTCTGCCATTTGCCCTCGAAGACGATGTTGAGCGCGTTCTGATCGTTCATCTGACCCTGAATGGCGGTCTCTCGCGTTTGCTCCAGCAGGGCATCCTCGCGGACGGCGTTCATGTCGAAGACGACGACGCCGGAATTGAAATAAGGCGCGCCCGGCTTCAGCCCGAGCTTTTGTCGATAGGACGGCCGAAAATACATGTAGTCATCATGGGCCGCCAGCATCGGAGCGTGCAGCTGCTGCCCGGCCAAGTCATTGATGTCCCTGTTGAAGAGAACGTCGCAGTCCGTGTACGCAATGCGGTCATATGGCGCAAAAACCGGAAGCTGATCGGCAAAAAGGCGAATATAAGCCGCAATCGAGTACGTTCCGTAGCGAAAGCCGTAACTGGTCATGAAATCCGCGACGTCGACCAGCTCGACCTTGCCTTGCAGCAGATGGCGGCCGGCTTCGAGATCCGGTTCGCTCGCGCCGGTATAAAGCACATAGCCGTCGATCGGCGCGGAGACGTCAACGATCCGACGGGCCGCCAGGCAAGCATACGGAAAATATTCAGCATCCGCTGCCAGGAAGAAACACTTCTTCATTCGCACCACGCCCCTTATTTTGCCGCGGTGCCTGCCACAAAATGCTTCTCGACGAAAGCCTCGATCGGGCCGGTGAGCGAGGCCGCCTCGCGCTTGACCATGTCGTCGTCCCAGCGCCACCACTGGATTGTCAGCAGCTTCGCTATGATCTCCTCGGGGAATCGATATTTGATCAGCCGGGCCGGAGACCCGCCGACGATCGCATAGGGCGGCACATTTTTGGTGACGACGGCACCGGCGCCGACGACCGCACCATCGCCGATCTCCACGCCCGGCAGGATCATTGCGCCATTGCCGATCCAGACGTCATTGCCGACAGTGATGCCGGCCGGCTTGCCGCCATTGGGGACTGGCTCGGGCTGCTTCAGCAAGCGGCTGTAGATCGGAAACGACGTTGCGCTGTCGGTCTGATGCTGGCCAGAGCACATGAAACGCACTTGGTCCGCGATAGAGCAGAAGGCTCCGATTTTCAGCGGAGCGTCCTTCGAGGGAAACATGACCTTCTGCCATTTCACGCCGTAGGTGTGACGGCCAACCGTCACATGCTCCGGCAGTTTGGAACGGACTTCCCTCAGCCATTTGGAAAATGTCGACATTCAGATCCCTCCCCCAACGCTCCTGCGACATAGCCTCGGACCGGTAAAACCATCAACTGGGAACTTTGGCCGGCGCAATGGAGCGATCTACCGAGAACCTGTTATCGCAGACCTACATTGGGGAAATTTCGAGTGGATTGCGGTTGCCCGTGTTGGTAGTGGGAGCACCTCAGACAAATCTCCCGTAGATCGAATGAACGACGTTTTTGGCTATATCGCCTATGGCGACAACGAGGTTTATCACTTCGGCGCGCTGCTCAGCGCGCTTAAGCTTTTGCATAATTGCCCTAGCGCGAAAATAATTGTCGCAACGGACAGGCCGGAGCTTTTTCGCCAATACCCAATCGAGACGATAACCATAACCGCCGACCAGAAAGAGTTGATGTCTTTCGGCTGGCGCTATCATTTCGGCATCAAGGCTGCATTCTTGAGCGAGGTTCTGAAGCGGGCGGACCGCCTTATCTTCATGGACTCGGACCACTACCCTTATGCCGATCCATCCAGAGGGTTTCGTCAGATTTCTCCGATCCGTTCCTTCATGCGTAAATGTGAGGGCGAGCATCGGCTCTACCCGGTTCTCACGGGCAGAGGCATCAAGATCGGAGACTATACCCTGACTGGCCACGAACCGATGTGGCAAAGCGGAATCCTTGGCATCCATCGAGCCAATATCGGTGCACTGAGCGACGCCTATTCCGCGATGCTGGCCGTACGCGAATTGACCAACACAGACGCGCCGGAGCAGTTTTGCATCGGTGTCGCGCTCTCTCGATATGGCCTGGCTCTCAACCAGCACCGACTTCCGGTCAGCGACTACAACACGCGGGGCAAGAAGGCCTTTGCCAGCCCGCGCGTGCTGCAGTTCTTCAAAATGTACGGTGACGCTCCAAATGCCGAGCAAATAAGGCGAGCCGGCTGGTATCGCCTATGGCGAGCCCCCATGGACCTGTGGCGCCAGCGGGATAGGTGGTCGCTCTAAGTTGGCTGTGAGAACTCACGGCAGAAAGGCGGACTTCCCTTTTGCCTGGCATCAAGTTATGCAGGCCAAATGGGCCTGAAGATTGTCGATATCATAACCAGAGCGCCGGCAGTCATCGCGGCGAAGGAAGTCAGAAATGGCTTAGTATACAAGGCCTTCGAGCATCGTGGCAGAGTTGCTGGACGCGCTTTTGCAGATCGCCTCAAGGCTAGTGATACATCGCGTATCTGCTTTACGGTGGCGTTCAATACGCCCTGGGTCATAGATGCACTGGCCAAGGCCTGGGAAATGCACCCGCCGGGAATGACCCTGGCAGTTGTCGACAATTCGACCGATCAGGCATCGAGAGAAGCGATAGAAAGCATCTGCAAAGGTGAGAGGCGTGCCTTATTTGGCGCTTCCGATGCGGGTGGAAAAACATCTGTCCAGATCGCACGGAACCGCGATAAGCTGGGCTTATCACAACATCATACGGCACCTGGAGCCCGAGTTATTCGGTTTCATTGATCATGACTGTTTCCCCGTGGTGCCATTTGACATCCCTGCCAGGATGGACGGCAAGGCTGTCTACGGCAAGCTGTTCCTTCCAGGTCGAAATCATATCCACCAGCCGAAGCCGACCGATCGGCACTGGAATTTATGGGCAGGCTTTTGCTTCTATCGCTTCTCCGCCACGGCGGGGCGAAAACTGAACTTCGAACCCCGCTTGAACATGGGGCTCGATACTGGCGGCGCAAACTGGAACGTCCTTTACTCGCATTTGGATAGGGCACGTGACGTTGGCATAGCTGCCTCTCGGGAGAACCCGATGACGATGGCAGGGGCGGTTGGGCACCATGAGATCATCGAGGACGCATTCTTTCATGTTGCCGGGGTATCCTATCCTGACCGTCCCAGTTATCACCGCAGAACAGCTGACCATCGAGAACTGATCCGCGACTATGTCTGGAATACATACCTTGGCGGCACGAGTGGCAGGGTAGCCCAAGATTTCTAGGCGCTACGCGGGCCTGTCTGCCCGAAACACACCATGCAGCAGCTTGTGATGCACACGGCCGTTTCCGGGCAAGCTTTGAAAATGGCGATCCCGGCAGGATTTCGAACCTGCGACCATCGGCTTAGAAAGCCGGTGCTCTAAGGGACCGCCGAGCAAACTTTGTTAAGACGCGTGCAAGGTCGGTATAGCGCTCACATCCACTTCCCGTTCGGCGTGCCAGGCATCATAGGCCGCCTGCATTCGAAGCCAGATTGCAGCGCCGTCGCCGAACATTTTTCCGAGCCGAGCCGCAACGGCCGGCGAAACCGGCTTCCGTTCCCGGGTGATATCGTAGAGCTGCTGTCGCGAGATTCCGAGCAGCCTGGCAATTTCCACCTTAGTCTTTCCAGTCGCCGGGATGATATCCTCAAGCAGCGCTCCCGGGTGGGACGGGCAACGCTCAATCGGACGCTTCGGCTTGTGCTCGCTCATCAACCAAACTTCCCCAGTCTGTCCGCCTCAATGATACTGCTCGAAATCGACGCGGGCGGCGTCTTCGCCGTCGAATTCAAATGTGATGCACCACGGGCCGTTCACGTGAACCGTATAGCGGGTCGGGTCGAAGCCTTTCAGCGCATGAAAATCAAATCCTGGCAGGTTCATATCTTCCGGCCGCTCGGAAGCCTCGAGACGGTCAAGTCTGACTAGGATGCGCTTATGCATCTTAACGTCAATCTTTCCGGTTTTCCCGGTCTCGAACAAATCGGCCAGCGCTTTGCTCTTGAATGACTTGATCATGCCTCACGTAAGCAGATAGCGTACACAAGTCAAGCTCGCGTAAGCAAAAAGCGTACATTTGCAATCGACAAGAAAGCCAAAGAATGGCGATCCCGGCAGGATTCGAACCTGCGACCATCGGCTTAGAAGGCCGGTGCTCTATCCAGCTGAGCTACGGGACCGTCGGCCGACCGGGCCGGCTGATACGCGTTACGCCAGGCGACGCAAGACAGGAGTCAGTGCGTCCAGGGCGTCCTGCGGTCATAGCGGAAATTGTCCGAATAGGAAATCTGCCGGCGCTTGGCTTCCTTCGGCTCTTCGACGCGATAGGCGATCTTTTCCTTCTCGGCATAAGCCACCGCTTCTTCCTTCGTGTCGAAGGTGAGCTTCACCTGGCTCAGCATATCGCCCGAGGTGGTGTAGCCCATCAGCGGGTCGATCTTCTTGCGCTGGGCGGGGTCGAATTCCAGCACCCAATGCCCGGTCTTGGCCTTGCCGGACTGCATCGCGGTTTTGGCTGGACTGAAAATGCGCGCGGACATGGCCACCTCGTTGCCGCCCGAAGACCGGGCACCTCGTTCAGCGCCGTCTCCGGGGATTCTGCGGGAAACCCCGATCTTGCGCCAATCCGTCATTACTGTGCAATGACCGCGGCGGCAAGGCCGCAAGCGTCCCCTGCGCCCCCACGGCGCAGGGAACCTCGTCGCGCCGGCGACATTATCGGAATGTCGGGCGGGCAGACCCCGTGCCGCCTCTCCCCGTGAGCCACTGCCAAAACGGACGTTTCGCCATGACCAATGCAACCGAACACGCCGTCCTGCAGCTCGCCGTTCTTGTCGGCAGTCTGCGCGCCCAATCCTTCAGCCGCAAGATCGCCAAGGCGCTCGCTGCCCGCGCGCCGGACTCCGTGCGCTGCCGCTTCATCGAGATCGGCGACCTGCCGCTCTACAACGAAGACCTGGACGGCGACCGCCCGCCGGCGGCGTGGTCGGGCTTCCGCGCGGCGATACGCGAGTGTGACGCGGTGCTGTTCGTCACCCCGGAATACAATCGCTCAATCCCTGGCTGCCTGAAGAATGCGCTCGATGTCGGCTCGCGCCCCTCGGGCAAGAGCGTGTTCAAGGGCCTGCCGGCCGGCGTGGTCAGCGTCACGCCGTACCAGCTCGGCGCATTCGGCGCCAACCATGCGCTCAGGCAAACCTTCGCCTTCCTCGACATGCCGGTGATGCAGCAGCCGGAGGCCTATATCGGCAATGTCACGGAGTTGCTGGACGACAAAGGCGCGGTGACCAACGCCGACACCGCCGCCTTCCTCGAGAAGTTCATGACCAGCCTGGAGATGTGGATCAGGACGATGCATCCGGCGGCTCATCATTCGATGCTTTCATGAAGCAGCGCGAGAAGATCGCGGAGGACTATGTCAATGGCGATGCCACCTCGCTTAAGGCGATCGTCACCCGCGCCGGGCCGGCGACGTTCTTCTCGCCACGCGGCGACCACCTCGAAGGCGCAGAGGCGGTTGCCGGCCGCTACGAACGCGACGCGGCGAGCTTCCACAAGGGCGGCAACACCGATCTTGAGGTGCTGCAGGCGTCGGCAAGCGGCGATCTGGCCTTCTGGAGCGGCTTGCAGCATGCCAAGGCGCGCATGGGCAAGAACGGCGAGGCGACCGATATGACCTTGCGAGTGACGGAAGTGTTCCGACTGGAAGATGGCGCGTTCAAGCTGGTGCATCGCCACGCCGACCCGGTTCATTAGCCGGCGCTTGCAAAAATCCGCGACACAATGTCGGAAGTCTTTGCAACATCGGCCTATTCCTTTTGGCCCGTGGGCGGCATATGTCAGATACATGGTCGTGCCAGTTAAAGGCATGATGACGACGATAAAGACACGGATGGACGCGGAAGCGAAAGTCTTGCCGTCGGGGGTCGGCGAGCCAGCGATACTGGAAGGCGCGATTGTCATCGGCGCGGGCGCTGCCGGGCTTGCCGCCGCTTATGCGTTGGCCAAGGCCGGCATGACGACGCAGATCCTGGAACGCGAGCAGCGGCTGGCCGAGCCCTGGCATCGCCGCCACGACAACCTGCACCTCAACACGCATCGCGACCTCTCCTCGCTGCCGGGCGTTTCCTATCCCGCGGGAACGCCGGCCTTCCCGCATCGCAGTGCCGTCATCCGCCATTTCAACGATTTCGCCGAGACGCACCGGCTGCCGATCGCCTTCGGCGTCAAGGTCGACGAGATCGAATTTCGCGGCGATCACTGGCTGCTGCTGACCAGCGCCGGCCTGAAGGCGGCGCGGCATGTAGTGATCGCCACCGGACGCGACCGGCAACCCTTCATCCCGGCCTGGAAGGGCATGGAGGATTTTTCAGGCAAGATCATCCATTCGGCCGATTTCGGCAGGGCAAGCGACTATGCCGGCAAGAAGGTGCTGGTGGTCGGCGCCGGCAATTCCGGCTTCGACGCGCTCAACCATCTTTCCCGCGTGGAGACGGGCCAGATGTGGCTTTCGGCGCGCAACGGACCTTCGCTGCTGCCCAAGCGTATCGGCAAGATCGCCGTGCATCGCATATCGCCGCTCATGGCGAGGCTGCCGACAAGGCTCGCGGATGCGGTCATGGCGGCGACGCAGCGCCTGGTGTTCGGGGATCTGACGAATTACGGCCTGCCCCCTGCCCCGGCGGGCGGCGCCAGCCGGCTCGGCTCCGACTACACGGCGATCGCCGCCGACGACGGCGCGGTCGACGCCATCAAGGCCGGGCGCATCATCGTGGTGCCGCAATTGCGCGAATTCAAGCGCGACGGCGTCGTGCTGGACAATGGCCAGGTGATCGCGCCCGACATCGTCATTGCCGCCACCGGCTACCGCACCGGGCTGGAGACGATACTGGGCCGGCTCGGTGTGCTCGACGCTAGGGGCGTGCCGCTGTTCAACGGCGCCGCGAACGACCCGAACCTGCCCGGGCTCTGGTTCACCGGCATGCGGCCGAGCATTCGCGGCTGCTTTGCCAATTCAATAATCCAGGCCGCTGCGATCGCCAGGAAGATCGCCTCTCAGAAGCGCTGATCGGCAGCCCGACGGTCATTTGTCCAAGAAGGCAGCGCTGTTGCCTTGTCAACGAAACCGCGGTCCGGCGCTCTTCAACACTGCGGCATCGGCTGAATTGCGAGGCCTCCGTTTTTGTGTTGCCTTCCGGGCGTGCGCCCCCTATACGCCGCGGGACGTCGGAGTGTAGCGCAGCCTGGTAGCGCACCTGATTTGGGATCAGGGGGTCGCGTGTTCGAATCACGCCACTCCGACCATCGCTTCTTCCCCAGAGACAACCAGGCCGGCCCCGTAAGCCCGACCGGAGGGTGCATATCTTGGCAGCCGTGGTTGTAGCGATCCTCGACAGGGACAATTGGAACGCCAACACCGACATCATCGTCGTCGTGGACGCTTCCAGGCGGCGGCTGACATGGGTGCCGCGCGATCTGTGGTCTCCCCTCATCAGCGACCGCGTCAACGCGGCCTTCGCCATGGGTGGCGGCGGATTGCTGCTCGATGCGCTTGCGGGACTGGGATTTTCGGCGCGCAGCGCAGTCTGCCTCAGGCGCGGCGCGAGCGAGGCCGCGCTTGCCGGCGCTCGTGTGAACGTGCCGGTCAGTGAGCCGCTCGATTTCTGGTATCCGCTGACGCCGACGAGCCGCCTCGAGGACGGGCGCCAACAGGTTTCCTTCCGCCCGCCCGCCGAGACACTCACGGGCGTGCGTCTCCATCAGTGGATCGGCGCACGCAGCATGGTCAATGGCAAGGGCACCGACTTCCATCGCATGCAGCGCCAGATCGTGTTCCTGCGCGCGCTCATCGCCCAGGGTTTCGATTTCCGCTCGGCGCTGAAGAATCCGGAGCTGGTGCGCGTCGCTGGCGAGGATCCGTTGCCGCTGCTTGCCCGGGTCAGCGCCAGTTGGCGCATGCAGGAGCATGACTGGGTGGATGACGCCGTCATCAATGGCAAGATGGTCCTGGTCCCGCGCAAGCCGAAGCCATGGTGGCGGCGGCAATTGCGCCGGCTGCGGGACAGGCTCAAGATGAAGCGGGACTAAAGCGCGTCGCGTCGAAACGGATTCACGCGACGCGCTTTAGCGCCTTGCTTGATGCATGTCGTTGCCGCAAAACCGAGGTCACTTTTGCGCGACATGCATTAGCCATTCCAACGGCGCGGTCGCATCGACGGTAAACCCGCCGGGCGAGAACCCCAACACCTCGAGCCCGGCGAGCCTACAACCCGATCTGGAACGCGACCGGGACCGGGATCAACCGGCATTGTCTGCGTTGCAAGAACGATGCCTGAAAGACTGCTCCGGAATGGGACAGCTACGCCGCATGCTCCCACGAGTTGATCACGGAACGCCTGGGCGAATCGAATAATCTCCTCGCTTCCAACTTTGTCGCCGGTCTAGACTTCGGACAAAAGGGGGTTCGATGCCTGTCCTGGAGGCATTGCTGTCGCTGATCGGCCCGGCCTATCTGGCCTATTACGGCTTTACGGTTCCGGTCGCAGTCGTCTGGGCCATTCTGTGCGCTGCTCTTTGGGTTTGGAACAACCGGCCCAGCAAGAGGAATGGCGTAGCCCGGTCGCGGTCCGCCAGCCTGATGTTCTTCATCCTTGTCGCCGCCTGCTATGTGACGGCGCATATGGGCGTCTATCTGCTGGCCCGGCATCTGGCCAGGCTATGGGCGTAAAGGGCGCGCCGCGAGCGGCGTCTCCCTCTAGTGCGTTTCACCGTTTCACGGAAACGGCGAAACGCCCTATCTCTTTGTTTTTACGCAATTCCGGGCGGAAAACCGCTCACACTTTTCCTGGAATTGCTCTAGATATCGAACTCGCCCTGCCCTTCGTCCATGGCGCTGACCGTCTCGGCGGCCAAAGCGCGGGTGATTGGCGTCTTGCGTTCGAGCGCCGCGCGGTCGAGGCGCTCGACGATGCGCATGGCGGTGCCGAGCGAGCGCTCGATGCGGCGCACCAGATATTGCACCACATGCGGCTCGACTTCGACCTGGCGGTCGGCGAACAGCTTTGTGATGACGCCGGCCAGCAAAAGGTCGTCGGGCTCGTGGATCTCGACCGTCGCCGCCGCCTTCAGCCGCGAAATGAGGTCGGGCAGCACGACGCGCCAGGCCGAGGGGAAACGCCGCGCTGTCAAGAGCAGCGTTGAGCTCGCGCCGCGCACGGCGTTGATCAGGTGGAACAGGCCCTGCTCGTCAATCGGGCCCTTGTCGATATCGTCGATGAGCGCAGGCCTGGTGCCGAGCCCGGCAATGTGCTCGGCGATCCGGCCTGGATCGATGGCGACGGCATGCGTCCGATCCTGCCAGATCCGGGCGAGATGGGTCTTGCCGGAACCGGGCGGCCCTGCCAGCACGACCACTGGCGACGGCCAGTCCGGCCAGCGGTCGATCAGCGATGCCGCTTGCGCGTTGGTGCCCGAGACGACGAGCTCGTCACGCGAATAGCCGGTGCCGTGGCCGAGGTCGAGCGGCAGCTGGCGCGGCGGATCGGATCGCTCTGCGGACACGTCAGCCACGCGGCTTCGAACGATGGCCGCCGCCACGATCGGCCGGCAATGGCGGCACGGGCTGGGCGGCGTGGCCCTTGTAAAGAGGCGATTCGAGGTAGCGGGCTATGGCGAAGCGCACCAGCACGGCAATCGCGGCCGAGGCCGGCACGGCAATCAAAAGGCCGACGAAGCCGAACAGCGCGCCAAAGGCAAACAACGCGAACATCAGCCATACCGGATGCAGGCCGACGCTTTTGCCGACCAGCCTCGGCTGCAGGATATTGCCCTCGATGAACTGGCCGACAAAGAACACGCAGGCGACCAGCACCACCATGGTCCAGTCCGGCCAGAACTGGACGAAGGCGACGCCGACGGCGAGCACCAGCCCGGTCAAGGAGCCGACATAGGGGATGAAGGAGATCACCCCGGCGAAGAAGCCGATGAGGATGGCGAAGTTCAAGCCGGTCAGCGTCAGGCCCGTGGCGTACATGGCGCCGAGCACCAGGCAGAGCGTGCCCTGTCCGCGCACGAAGCCGGCGGTGGCGGTGTTGATGTCGCGGGCCAGCGCGCGCACCGTCTCGACGTGGTCGCGCGGCACCCAGCCATCCACTTCGGCGACCATGCGGTCCCAGTCGAGCAGCATGTAAAAGGCGACGACCGGGGTGACGACGAACAGGCTCACCACGGAGACCAGTGCGACGCCGGAGCTCCATATCGAGGTGAAGACGGTGGTGAGCAGGCTGAAGCCGGACGTCAGCAGCGAATTCAGCCCGTCGCGCAGGCCGGCGGCGTTGACGCCAAAGCGCTGCTCCAGCCATTTCGGATCGAAGCTGGTGATCAGCGACTGCAGGCGCGTGAGATATTCCGGCAGCTTGCGGGCGAAATCGGCCATCTGGGTGGCCAGCACCGGCACCAGGATGACGAAGGCCAGCACCACGACGACGATGAAGGCAATCAGGATCACCACCGTCGCCATCAGGCGCGAGAGGCCGAGCCGCTGCAGCCAGTCGGCGACCGGGTCGAGGAAATAGGCGAGCACCATGCCGGCCACGAACGGCAGCAGGATACCGGAGAAAAGATAGAGGAACAGCGCCAGCAGGACTGCCGTCGCCAGCCAGAAGAAGACCTGGCGGCGAAGCCCGCCCGAGCCGTCGTCAGCGGCGATCACCGCGCCGTCATTGTCAGGCGTCCGTGCTGGAGCCGCCCGACTTGCCGATGCCCGACTTGCTGTCGCCGGTCTTGATGTCGTCGTTCTGGGAGTTGCTCGTTCGGGAGCCTTCGCCATAGCCGCTCATATGCCTTAGCCAAGCCACGAGATAGGCCGCGGCCGAAGCCACGGTCAAGACCCCGGTCAGCAATATGAGCGCGGTCCGCAGCGGGCCAAGTTGCACGGAGAAGGCGAGTTCGCCCAGCACGAGCGCCGCCAGCACGATCTGCACGGCGGTGTTGGCCTTCGACACGAAGAGCGGCTTCATCTCGACCGGATGGCTCATCACGCTGGACAAAAGCACCGCGCAGACGATCAGCCCGTCGCGCGAGACCATGGTCACCACCAGCCAGAGCGGCAGTTCGCCGGCAAAGCCCATGACGACGAAGACCGAGACCAGCAATAGCTTGTCGGCGATCGGATCGAGATAGGCGCCGAGGCGCGACGACTGGTTCCAGCGGCGCGCGATGAAGCCGTCGACACCATCGGAGATGCCAGCGACGAGGAATCCGGCGAAGGCCCAGCCCCAAAGCGACTGCAGCATGGCCAGCACCACCGCAGGCACGAGCAGCAGCCGCATGATCGTGATCATGTTGGGAAGGGTCACATGAGGTCCCGTCGTGTCTTTTGTTGGGAAAAGATGAGGGAGATAGGAGGTGGGCGCAAGGGAGGAACTACTGATCTCCCACTTCGTGGGGCCCGCAAGAGGGGGAGATTGGCAGCTTCGACGCCTCGCCCACTTTCCACGGTTTTATAGGCAGGAATGGCCGTCATCCTTGCTCCCCGAAACCATTCATGCGAATAGCCCGCAATGGAAACAGGAACGAGCCAACGATGAGCAAGGGCGACAAGGCCAAGCGCAAGAACGGGCTCACCTATGCTGAAGCCGGCGTCGATATCGATGCCGGCAACCTGATGGTCGAGAAGATCAAGCCGCTGGTGCGCGCCACGCGCCGGCCGGGCGCCGACGGCGAGATCGGCGGCTTCGGCGGTCTGTTCGACCTGAAGGCCGCAGGCTTCACCGATCCGGTGCTGGTCGCGGCCAATGACGGCGTCGGCACCAAGCTCAAGATCGCCATCGACGCCGGCAAGCACGACACGATCGGCATCGACCTCGTCGCCATGTGCGTCAACGACATCGTCGTGCAGGGCGCCGAGCCGCTGTTCTTCCTCGATTATTTCGCCACCGGCAAGCTCGACCCGGACCAGGGCGCTGCGATCGTCGGCGGCATTGCGCAAGGCTGCCGGCAGGCCGGCTGCGCGCTGATCGGCGGCGAGACGGCGGAAATGCCCGGCATGTACCACGACAAGGATTACGACCTTGCCGGCTTCGCCGTGGGCGCTGCCGAGCGCGGCCAGTTGCTGCCGACCGACGACATCGTCGAGGGCGACGTTCTGCTCGGCCTGGCGTCGTCCGGACTGCACTCCAACGGCTTCTCGCTGGTGCGCCGCATCGTGGCGGCAAGCGGGCTTGGCTGGAGCGATCCGGCGCCGTTCAACGACGAACTAAGCCTCGCCGAGGCGCTGCTCGAGCCGACGCGCATCTATGTGAAGTCGATCCTCAAGGCGATCCGGAACACGCATGGCATCAAGGCGCTCGCCCACATCACCGGCGGCGGTTTTCCGGAGAACATTCCGCGTGTGCTGCCCAAGGATTTTTCGGCCGAGCTCGACCTCGAGGCGATCGACGTGCCGCCGGTGTTCGCGTGGCTGGCCAAGACCGGCGGCGTCGCGCCGGAAGAGATGATGCGCACCTTCAACTGCGGCATCGGCATGATCCTAGCCGTCGCTTCCGGCCAGGCGGCGCAGGTCGCGGCGGTGCTGCAAGAAGCCGGCGAGACGGTGACGCCGATCGGCCGCATCGTGCCGCGGCGCGATGCCGGCGTCATCTACAGGGGCTCGATCGGCCTATGAGCAGGAAACGCACGGTCGTCCTGATCTCGGGACGCGGCTCCAACATGACGGCGCTGATCGCGGCGGCGAGCGATCCAAGCTATCCGGCGGAGATCGTCGGCGTCATTTCCGATCGCGCCAACGCGGCCGGCCTCGGCATCGCCCAGTCGCGCGGCATCGCCACGAAGGTGGTCCAGCGCGCCGACCATCCGAGCAAGGATGCCTATGACGCCGCGATCGATGCCGCGCTCACCGGCTTCGGCGCCGACATCGTGGCCCTGGCCGGCTATATGCGCATCCTCGGCCGCGGCCTCGTCGAGAAATGGCAGGGGCGCATGGTCAACATCCACCCTGCCCTGCTGCCGGCCTTCAAGGGGCTGGACACGCACGCGCGCGCAATCCGCGCCGGCGTTCGCATCCATGGCTGCTCGGTGCATTTCGTCACCCCCGAGATGGATGACGGTCCGATCATCGCGCAGGCCGCCGTGCCGGTGATGGTCGGCGACAACGAGGACACCTTGGCCGCGCGCGTGCTCAAGGTGGAGCACCGGCTCTACCCGCTGGCGCTGGGTCTCGTCGCCGAAGGCAAGGCGTCCATGGAAAAGGGTCACACCGTGCTTGCCCATTTCGCCGACGACGCCGACAACGCCAGCTCGGTCGTAATGGCGCCGGACCCGCTGCGCGAGGAGACGGACCTCGAACAGCTGGCGCGGATCACGCCGTAGCCTTGGCTGGAAGCAGCAGTATGGCGATCAACTCGGAACCGACGAACCAACCGCAAAGCCGAACTGAAACAGACTGGCTGCGTAAGGCGTGGGAAGACGGGCTGGCCAGCGGCCCGTTCGATGATTTTAACATCGAGGCAATCAAGGAGAAGGCTCGCGCTCGTCTCGCTGGTTCCCCTGGTCCTGATCAATGCCGATAAGACAACTGCTCATCCTGCGCCACGCCAAGTCGAGCTGGGATGATACCGCACTTGCCGATTTCGATCGGCCGCTGGCCCCACGCGGCTTGAAGACGGCGCCGCTGATCGGACGGGAGCTTGCGCGGCGCGGCTGGCTGCCCGATCTCGCTCTGGTCTCGCCGGCGCTGCGCACCCGCGACACCTGGCGGCTGGTCGCCCAGGAACTGCCGAAGAACGTACCGGCGCAATTTGCCGAGGAACTCTATGAGGCGGCGGCGGGCGCAATCCTCGCACGCGTGCGGCAGGCCAAGGCGACGAGCCTGCTGGTGATCGGCCACAATCCCGGCCTGCAGCATTTTGTGCTGCGGCTGGCCGGCGCCGGATCGGACGAGGCTGTCTTCAAGAAGATCGAAGCGAAGTTCCCGACGGCGGCGCTCGCGCGATTCACGCTGGACGAGGATTGGGCGGACCTCGACTTTCGCGGCGCGCGGCTGACGCATTGCGTGAGGCCGAAAGACTTAGACTAGGGTAGAGCCAGAAGCTTGCCGAAAAGGCGGCGGGCGAGCCCGCCGCCTTCAGTATTTTCAGAGAAGCTGATCAATTGCCCCAATTATCCGCAGGCGGACCCGGCCAATTCGCAGGGTCGGTCGCTCCGGTCTTCATCGCGGTGTCGACATTGGGAGCCGGCTTGGCCATCTTGTGCTTCGGGATCGAAGCCGTGACGCTGGTGTCAGCGCCGATGGCTGCCTGGTTGACGCCGTCAGCGCCGTAGTGATCGCTGCCGGCGGATGCGGTGCCTATGGCGGCGACAAGTATGGCGGCCGCGACGAATGCAATCCTGGTCATGTTCGATTTCCTTGTTCCGTGTCGTTTCATCGGCGGTAGCCTTGGGAGGATGGCCCCGCTGCCGAGAAGACCTGAGGTAGCCAGGATTTATTCCCGGCGCGCCGCTGTTTTCAGCGGCCACGGCAGCGTCGGATTCGACTTCGCCCGGGAAAAGGAAAACGATTACAAATACTTGTGATACACAAACGTGTGAAGTGAATGATGTTGCCGGTAGCCGGCTTCACAAAAGCGAAGCGGCGGGACAAAGCCCGCCGCCTGGTACCTTTCGGACCGGATCAGTGGTTGCCGAACAGGTCGTGGTTGGTGCCTTGCACGACCGGCTTATGGACATCCGTATCCGACTTCGTGATGGAGGCCGTCACAGTCCGGTCGATGGTGACGACCGGCTGATTTGCGTTGGCAGCGCCATAATGGTCGGAGCTGGCGAAAGCAGTGCCCGTGGCGACGAGAATGGCGGCTGCGGTAAGTGCGATCTTGGTCATTTCAAATACTCCTGTTCCGGGTTGTTCCGTTATCGATCGGGAGCGATTGACGATCCGATGACCCAGTGGATCGGTACAGGACGGCCCCCGACATCGCCCGGGGCTGCCCGCTCGCTGCACTCGTTTGAATTTCCCTGGATCGGCCCCGTCTATCGGCCCTTGCCTCCACTTCGGAGCCACCGGGGGTCCCGTTACAGGCATCACCGCTTCGTGATAAATGCTTGATCAAACCTAGGAGGCGGCCTGGGAGTAGCCGGCTCCACAAAAGCAGAGCGGCGGGACAAGCCCGCCGCTTTGAGGTCCGTCGAGGACAGAACCGTTTAGCGATTGCCGAAAAGGTCGTGATTGGCGCCCGTGACGACCGGCTTCTGGACATCAGCGTCCGACTTCGTGATCGAAGCGGTGGACGAGGTGTCGACCGACGCGGCCGGCCGGTTGGCCTCGTTGGGGTTGTAGTGGTCGGACCCAGCGAAAGCGGCGCCAGTGGCGACAAGCAAGGCGGCGGCGGTAAGAGCGATCTTGGTCATTTGAGTTACTCCAGATTTGAAGGTTGTCGATTGAAGGTTCGCGTGGCGAACCGCTTAGTGGTTGCCGAACAGGTCGTGGTTGGCGCCCGTGACGACCGGCTTCTGGGCATCCGCGTCCGACTTCGTGATCGAAGCGGTGGACGAGGTGTCGACCGAAGCAGCCGGCTGATTGGCATTGGCCGACCCGTAGTTGTCCGAGCCGGCGAAAGCGGCACCGGTGGCAACGAGGAGGGCGGCAGCGGTAAGAGCGATCTTGGTCATTTGAGTTACTCCAGATTCAAGGTTGTTGGTTTGAAGCGGATCAGGAGGGCCGATTAACGGCCCCAGATGCCCTGGCCCGACTGCGGCTGGTTCTGATCAGGCGTGATGTGGAGATCGCGCTGTTCGAACTTGTCGAGCTTGCGGATCGAGCCGGTGACGGTGTTGTCGACCTTGCCCGCGGGAGCGGTGACGGCCGGCTGGTTGACGTTGTCGGAACCATAATGGTCGCTGCCGGCGAAAGCGCTGCCCGTGGCAATGAGGAAAGCGGCGGCGGCAAAAGCAATCTTGTTCATTTTAGGTACTCCAGATTTCAAAAGTCATGTCCGTCTAGTGGCGTGCCTTGATGGAAATTCGCGTCGCTCGGACCACCCCGAAATGGGTCGGCCCTGTTGCCATTTCCAATCACGAAAAGTTGTGAACCGAACCGTTCGGTTCGATCTTGAAATTATGCGAGTGACGCGGCGGCCACATTCTTATCATTTAATATCAACTGGTTACGGCGAACGCCTTGAGATGCGGCACCCTAATGCGGGCCGTCGGTGTTCACCCTAGTTACACGAACCGTCAACATTAATTGAACCGAACGGTTCGATTTAATCGCTTGGCGGACCGAACAAGGGGCTGGGCAGGCGCCACGACCAGGATGGCGATCGCCGGCAAACCACGTTTGCCTTGCGCGCGGATCGATACTATCGGTTGCCTGAGGGACCAATTTGGACGCCGCCCGCCGCCCTATGGCGACGGTCGACGCCATTGGGAGGAAACAGCGACAAACGATGCGGCTGCTGCTTGTCGAGGACAATCGCGAACTGGCCGATTGGCTGAGCAAGACGCTGCGCCAGGCGAGCTATGTCGTCGACGTCGTGCATGACGGCGAGGATGTCGAGCATGCTTTGGCCGCCGGCGACCATGCCTTGATCATCCTCGACCTTGCCCTGCCCCGCATGGGCGGCATGGAGGTGCTGAAAAGGCTGCGGGCGCGCGGCAATCCTGTGCCGGTGATCGTGCTCACCGCCAATGCCAGCCTCGACGGCCGGGTCAAGGGCCTCAACGAAGGCGCCGACGACTATCTGGCGAAACCCTTCCAGATCGAGGAACTGGAAGCGCGCATCCGCGTGCAGTTGCGCCGCGCCAACGACCGCACGGCGCCGGTCATTTCCTGCGGCGATCTGGTCTTCGACACCAACACACGCCTGTTCTCGCTTGCCGGCGCGACGCTGTCGCTGACGCCGCGCGAGCACGCCGTGCTGGAACAGCTCGTCGTCAAGGCCGGCCGCACGGTGAGCAAGGCGGCGCTCTCGACGGCGATCTACGACTTCGAAACCGACGCCGATCCCAGCGCCATCGAGATCTACGTGCACCGGCTGCGCAAGAAGCTGGAGGGATCGCGCGTCCAGATCGCCACCTTGCGCGGCCTCGGCTATCTGTTGCGTCATCACGATCCGGCGCCATGAGGATCGACAGGTTTCGGATCGGCAGCCTTCGCCTGCAATTGCTGGCCTGGGTGGTGCTGCCGCTGGCCGGGCTCGCCGCCATCAATTTGTGGACCAGCCATGGCAATGCGCTCGCGACCGCCGACTTGGTTACCGACCGGATGCTGATGGCGTCGGCGCGCGCTATCGCCGAGCAGGTCGCGGTAAAGGACGGCGTGCTTGACGCCACAATTCCGCCGGCGGCGATCGAAATGTTCGATACCGGCGACCGCGACAGAGTCTACTACCATGTCGAGACCGCGGGCGGACGCCTGCTTACCGGCTATCCCGACCTGCCCAAGGCGACTCAGCGCGGCAGCATCGAGACCGGCTTTCGCGAGCACCGTCTGCGGCTCGCGACGCTCGGCCATGCCGTAATCGGCGCCGGGAAGGATTCGCCGATCACGGTCACAGTCGGCGTGACGCTTGCCGGGCATGACGCGATGGTGAGGCGTCTGTGGTTAAGCGCCTTCGGCCAGCAGCTGGCGCTGGTGGTGATTGCCGGCGTGTTCGTCCTGCTCGGCCTGCGCCGAGGCCTCGCGCCGCTGCTGCGGCTGCGCGACGCCGTGCGTTCGCGAAGCCGCAGCGATCTGGATCCGGTCGAGGTCTCGGGCGCCCAAACCGAAATCCGGCCGCTGATCGAGGCGCTCAATGCCTATATGGCGCGTGTGCGAGCCCAGATGGCGGCGCAGCGCCGCTTCATCGCCAATGCGGCGCATCAGTTGCGCACGCCGCTGGCGCTGCTGTCGACGCAGGCAAGCTATGCCTTGCGGGAGACTGTCCCCGATGCCCGCCATGAAGCGCTTGTGGCCCTGCAGGCAAGTTCCGGTCGCCTGGCGCGTTTGGCCGAGCAGTTGCTCACCCTGTCGCGGGCGGAGCCCGGGAGCAGGCGGCCGCGCGCCGATCGCATCGACCTGACCGAAGCGGCGCGGCAAGTGCTCGAAACCCATGCGCCGGTCGCCGTTGGTCGCAATATCGATCTCGGCCTGGAGGAAACCGGGCCCGTGCCGGTCATCGGCGACGGCACCATGCTGCGCGAGATGATCGTCAACCTCGTCGACAATGCGCTGCGCTACTCAGCGCCCGGGAGCAGCGTCACGGTGAAGCTGGCGGCCATCGATGGCGAGGCACAGCTCACGGTCGCCGACGATGGACCCGGCATTCCCGCGGACGAGCGCGAGCATGTGTTCGAGCGCTTCTACCGCGTTGCCGGAACGACAGAGGAAGGCAGCGGGCTTGGGCTCGCCATCGTCCGCGAGGTTGTCGAGAACGCCGCCGGCCGCGTCACTCTTGGAGATGGCGCGGCCGGCGGGCTGATCGTCGAGGTGCGGCTGCCGCTGGCTGGCGGCTAATATCCAGCTGTGAAACCTGCCGCGGCCATCACTGCGTCTCGTGCAGCGGCTGCGGCCGCCACTTCGCCAGTCTGCTCTCGACCAGCGTCATCAGGTACTCGGCGCCGAGCGCCACCACCATGACGATGACGATCGCCGCATACATGCCGGCGGCGTCGAACGAGCCCTTGGCGATGTTGATCAGCAGGCCGATGCCGTAGCGCGAGCCGACGAACTCGCCGACGATGGCGCCGATGATGGCGAAGCCGAAGCTGACATGGAGGCTGGCGAAGATCCAGCTCATCGCCGACGGCACGATGACCGAGCGCGTCAGCTGCCAGTCGGAGGCGCCGAGGATGCGGGCATTGGCGATCATCGCGCGGTCGGCCTCGCGCACACCCTGGAAGGCGTTGTGGAAGACGACGAAGAACACCATGACGAAGGCCAGCGCCACCTTCGAGGCAAGGCCAAGGCCGAGGATCATGATGAAGATCGGCGCCAGCACGACGCGCGGGATCGAGTTGATCACCTTGATGTAGATCGAGAAGATGTCGGCGGCCATGCGGTTGCGGCCGAGCGCGACGCCGATGACGATGCCGGCGACGGAGCCCGCTACGAAGCCCAGTACCGATTCCTCCATGGTGACATAGAGGTGGTACCAGAGCGGCCCTTCCGACGTTCCCTGCGTGGTCCATTCATAGAGCCGCCCGGCGATGGTGCTCGGCATGGCGTAGAAGAAGGGATCGATCCAGGCCATGCGGCCGGCGATCTCCCACAGGCCGAGGAAGATGATGAGGATGGCGAGCCGCCAGAAGATGACGGCGTGACGGCGATGCGCGGCGGCCTTGGCAGCGGCTGCCTCGATCTCGGCGTCCGAAGTTCCCGGCCTGAAGCTCGCGGCCGAGATATTGACGGTGGCGTCTGTCATATCGGGTTCCTTTAAGCGGCCGCGCGGGCGTAGCTGGTCTCGACCTCTTCCTTCAGGTCGGCCCAGATGGTGCGCGAATAGTCGATGAAGCTCTGCTCGTAGCGGATGTCGGCGACGACGCGCGGGCGTGGCAGGTCGATCGTGTAGACGGACTTCACCGTCGCCGGCCCGGCCGTCAACACATAGACCTTGTCGGCCAGCGCGATCGCTTCCTCGAGGTCATGGGTGACGAAGACCACCGACGCCCTCGCCTCGGACCACAGGCGCAGAAGCTCCTCATGCATCAGCACGCGGGTCTGCACGTCGAGCGCCGAGAACGGCTCATCCATCAACAGGATCTCGGGACCGTTGATGAAGGTCTGGGCGAGCGCCACGCGCTTGCGCATGCCACCGGAAAGCTGATGCGGGTAGTGCTGCTCGAAGCGCGCAAGGCCGACGCGAGCCAACCAGTCGCGAGCGGAGGCCTGGGCCTGCGCTTTCGACTTGCCGCGAAACAGCGGTCCGGCCATCACGTTCTCGATGACGGTGCGCCACGGAAACAGCGCGTCGGTCTGGAACACAAAGCCGATGCGCGGGTCTATGCCCTTGACCGGCGCGCCCATGACGCGGACCTCGCCCGCGCTCGGCCTGGCGAGCCCGGTGACGAGGTTGAGCGTCGTCGATTTGCCGCAGCCAGTCGGGCCGACGACGGCGACGAATTCGCCGCGCCCGACCGTCATGGTAAAATCTCGGATCGCCGTCAGCGACTTGCCGGTGGGGGAAAGGAAGCGGCGGCTGACATTGATCAGCTCTATCGCCGGAGCGGTCTTCTCGACAGCCATGGTTGGAACTCCAATAGCGGGCGACCGCCGCGCGGGGATCGCCGGGCGTGGAAAACAGATCAGGATGCCGGCACGAAGCCTGGACCTAGTGCCGGCTTGATCGCTATTTCACGTTCTTCACGAATTCCGTGGTGTAGGTCTTCGAAAGGTCGATCTGCTTGCCCTGCAGTTCTTTCTTGAAGGCCGAGAGAACCGTGAGCACCGTTTCGGGGCCGCCCTGCGGCATCACGCCGTCGGCGGTGAACATCGCCTTGCCGGCGTCGAGCGCCTTCACATAGCCTTCCTGGTCGCCGACATAATAGTCCTTCGGCATCTTTTCGGCGATCTCGGCGCCGCTATGGGTGTTGATGAACTTTAGCGTCTTGACGAAGGCATTGGCGAGCTTCTGGACCGTGTCCTTGTGCGCATCGACCCATTCGGTCTGCATATAGAGGGAAGCGGCCGGGTAGGTGCCGCCAAGCGCGGCCTTCGTGCCTTCCATCGTGCGCATGTCGATGAGAACCGCCGCCTCGCCGGTCTTCAAGAGCCGGGTGATCGTCGGCTCGGTCGTCATGCCGGCCTGGATCTTGTCCTGCTGCATGGCGGCGATGAAGGTGTTGCCGGCGCCAACCGGCACCGAAGTGAACTCGCCGAGCTTCAACCCGTTCTTCACCGCCAGATACTCGGTCAGGAAATTGGTCGAGGAGCCGAGGCCCGTGACCCCGAGGCTCATGCCCTTGAAGTCGGCCGGCGACTTGATCTCGGGATGCTTGGAAGAGACCAGTTCGACCTCGCCCGGCGCCTGGCTGAACTGGACGACGGATTCGACGAACTTGCCCTTGGCCTGGAGGTCGATGCAATGATCGTAGAAACCGACCACGCCCTGCACGGCGCCCGCCAGCATCTCGTTTTCGGCATCGACACCCGCCGGCTCGTTGAGCAGTTCGACGTCGAGGCCTTCGTCCTTGAAATAGCCGAGCGCCTCGGCAAGCTTGGCGGGCAGGTAGATCTGCTTTTCGTAGCCACCCACCATGATCGAGATCTTGTCGGCGGCCGATGCCGTCGTTGCGCCCGCGGCGAGCGTGGCAAGCGTCAGCAGCGCCGAACCCAGGGCGCATTTAGAGATGAAACCGGTCACGTAACTTCCTCCACCTTGGCGGCCGCCGTCCGGGCTGAACCGCATTTCCTCCTGCCGGCCCTCCCAGGCCGATCACGTGGCGAGCGCCACAAAACTGTCATGGCATGGCCAAGCTTTCAGCTGGCTTTCAGCCATTTTAGCCACCGTTGAAATGGAATCTGGCGAAATTGCCGGTCACGAGCCGACGAGCCCCAGCACGTCACGCATGTTGTATTCGCCGGGCGGCCGGCCGGCGATCCAGAGTGCGGCCGCAACGGCGCCGCGCGCGAACATCGAGCGATCGGCAGCGGCATGCGAGAGCGTGAGCGTCTCGCCTTCGGTGAGGAAGCTGACGCTGTGCTCGCCGACGATGCTGCCGCCGCGCAGCACGGCGAAGCCGATCTCGCCGGCTGGGCGCGGACCTGTCAGGCCATCGCGGACGCGCTTCGCCACATCGTCCAGCTCGACGCCGCGCCCGTGCGCTGCCGCCTCGCCCAGCATCAGCGCCGTGCCCGACGGCGCGTCGACCTTCATGCGGTGATGCGCTTCGAGGATTTCGATGTCGCAATCGTAGGACCCAAGCGCCCTCGCCGCCTGCTCGACCAGCCCGGTCAGCATGTTGAGCCCCAGCGAATAGCTTCCGGAGCGCACGACGGCGATTGTCTTCGCGGCGTCGGCAATCGCTTCCAGTTCAGCGCCATCGAAACCTGTACAGCCGATCACCAGCGCCGGGCCGCCACGCAAGGCACAGGCCGTTGCCAGTTGGGCGGAAGCCGCGGGCGTGGTGAAATCGACGACCACGTCGGCAAGTGCCAGCGCTTCGTCGCGCCGCACCAGTCCCTCGCCCGTGCTGCCTGGTCGATGGAAGCGGCCGGCGAGTTGCAGCCGCGGATCGGCCGCGATGGTCTCCGCCATCTGCCGGCCCATGCGGCCGAGCGCGCCGGCGATGGCTATCCTGAGCGGCTGCGGCATGACGATCCTTTTCGAAAGCTTATTCGGAACAATCCTCTAGCACGCCGCCTTGGCAAAGTGATTCAGGCGTTGCTTCAGGCGGCGCCGTTGGTCTTCAGCATCATGCCGGCGATTTCCTTGACCAGCTTGGCGGCGACCAGCGCCGTCACGTTGGAGAGGTCTTGGCGCGGATTGTATTCTACGACGTCGGCCGCGACTATTCGTTGGTCTATTGCCTGGATCAGGCCGATGGCCTGACGGGTGGTGAAGCCGCCCGGCTCACGGTGAGAGACGCCGGGGGCGAAGGCCGGATCGAGAGCGTCGATGTCCATCGAGATATAGACGGGCGTCTGGAGGTCGAGTTGCAGACCTTCCCTGAAATGCCGCATCTCCACCACCTCGACGCCGAAGCGCTTGAACTGGTCGCGATGGTGATCGTTGACGGTGCGCAGGCCGATCTGGATCAGCCGGTCGGCCAGCTTCTCCTCCATGATGCGGGCAAAGGGCGACGTGTGCGAGCGCGGATTGTCGTCATAGGAATGATAGATATCCGGATGCGCGTCGATGTGGACGATGGTGAGGCTGGTATGGCGACGGCGCACCGCGCGCAGCACCGGCCAGGAGATCGCATGGTCGCCGCCGAGCGAGATCAGCGGGTGACCGGCGTCGAGCGCACGGCCGACCTCGGTTTCGATCCGCTGCCACGGGTCGCCGGGTTGGCTGAAATCGATGTCGCCGTGATCGATGAAGCGGCCTGTCAGGTCGAAGCCGGTTTCGGTCCAGGAACTGTAGGCGTCGCTGTGAAGCTCGCGTCGGATCAGCGGCGGCGCCTCGGCCGGGCCGCGCAGATAGGACGAATTCTCGTCATGCGGAATACCCAGAAGCGAGACCTTGGCCACGACATCCTCCCTCGTTGCCGAGACAAGGGACCTCCATAGACGCCGGAGCTGGCGGGCGCGACGAGAGGCGCTTGGGCCAGATCTCGGGCAAGCCTTTCCCGAATTCTGCAAGAAAAACGGCGCAGAGGCGACTGACTTCCGGAGCTTCTTAGCTGCTTTTTATGTCAACAGAGGCAGGCCCGGGGCAGTGCTGACCGTCGTAGATCGCGGCGGTCGCCGTTCTCTTACAGAGTATGATGGGATCCCGTTGAAGCGCTTGAGGGTTCTGGACGCTTTAGGCCGTATACGCCGAAAAACAAGGCAAATCGAAAAAACGAACTAAAGCGTGTCGCGCTGAAACGGATTCAGGCGACGCGCTTTAAGCTTTTGTTTTGATGCATGTCGTTGTCCCAGAACCGCTGCACACTTCTGGGCGACATGCATTAATGGGCAGGTTGCTTGAAACCTCGCCATCACCCTCCTGGAATTGCTTCAAGAACGCGTCACAGCGCCCTGAGCCACACCTTGTTGTCGTGGACGGCGGCGCCGCCATAGGGCGCCGGGGCATCGGCGCCGGTCAGCACGTTGATGCCCTCGCCGCGCTCATGCGCGCTGTTCGGCCAGATGCCTTCGGCAATCACCACCCCGCGCTTCACGCCGTCGAAGAATTTTGCGTGCAGCACCACGTCGCCGCGCCGGTTGCCGACCTCAACGCGGCCGCCATCCTCGATGCCGAGCACTGCTGCATCCTCGCGGTGGATGAGCAATTCCGGCCTGCCTTCCTTGGCCTTCGAGACCGGCGTCTCGGCAAAGCTGGAATTGAGGAAGTTGCGCGCCGGCGAGGTCGCCAGCCGGAACGGATGCTCCTCGTCCGCCACCTCGATCAGCTCGACATGGTCGGGGAATTCCGGCAGTCGCCCGACCGGGCCGAACAGGCCCATGCTTTTCGGCGGCCGGTTGGGCGCCGACTGCCCGGTCCAGTTGGGCCGGAAGTGGAATTTCCTGTCGGCATGGCCGAAGCCGTTGATGAAATGCGCATCGTCGAAATCGGGCTGCAGGTCGACCCACTTCTGTTCCTTCAGGCTGTCGAAGCTGCCGATCCCGCGCTTGCCGAGGATGATGTCGATATGCTCGCGCTCGGTCAGGCCGAAGCCCGGACGGTCGCCGACGCCCAGCCGCTTGCCCAGTTCCTCATTGACGTAGTGGTTGGTACGCGGCCCTTCCGGCGGCTCGATCAGCTTGGGGCCGAGCGTGATGTGCTGGTTGCCGCCGCCCTTGTAGATGTCGTCATGCTCTAAAAACATCGTCGCCGGCAGCACGACATCGGCGAGCTTGGCCGTATCGGTCATGAACTGCTCGTGCACGCAAGTGAACAGGTCCTCGCGCAGAAAACCCTGTTTCACCAGCCGCTGCTCGGGGGCGACATTCGCCGGATTGGTGTTCTGGATGAGCATCGCCGTCACCGGCGGGCCGCCATAGAGCGCGTCCGCCGCACCGGTCAGCACCGGGCCGATGCGCGAATGGTCGAGATAGCGCACCTTCGGGTCGCGCATCGCGGTGCCTTCGAGCACATCCTGGTTCAGCTTGAAGATGCCGGAATTGGAATGGAAGGCGCCGCCGCCCTCATACTGCCATGCGCCGGTGACGGCGGCGATGCAGGAGGCGGCGTGCATGTTGACGGAGCCGTTGCGCTGCCGCGCGAAGCCATAGCCAAGACGGAAGTAGGTTTTCTTCGTCGTGCCGACGATCTGCGCGAATGCCTCGATCTCGGCGATGCTTAAGCCCGTGATGGCGGCCGCCCATTCGGGCGTGCGGGTGCGCAGATGCTCTTCCAGCCCGCGCGGGTCGTCGGTGTATTTTTCGAGATAGGCGCGATCGGCGAGCCCATCGCGGAACAGCACATGCATGACGGCGCAGGCGAGCGCGCCGTCGGTGCCGGGCTTCAAGACCAGGCCGAGATCGGCCTGCTTCATGGTGGCGTTGTCATAGATGTCGATGACGACGATCTTGGCGCCGCGTTCCTTGCGTGCCCGCATCGCATGGGTCATGACGTTGACCTGCGTCACCACGGCGTTGGTGCCCCAGATCACCACGCAGTCGGCCTTGGCCATCTCGCGCGGGTCGGGCCCGCGCAAGGCGCCCGCCCCCATCATCCAGCCGGTCCAGGCCAGATTGGTGCAGATCGAGCCGAAGAAGCCCGAGTATTTTTTCGCGTGGCGCAGCCGCTCGATGCCGTCGCGCTGCACCAGCCCCATCGTGCCGGCGTAGAAATAGGGCCAGACCGTCTCCGAGCCGTGTTTCGCTTCGGCCGTGATGAACTTTTCCGCCACGAGGTCAAGGGCTGCTTCCCAGCTCGCTTCCTTCCAGCCGCCCTCCCCCTTGCCGCCCGCCCGCACCAGCGGCCTCAGCAGCCGGTCGGGGTGGTGGACGCGGTCGGCATAGCGCGCGACCTTGGCGCAGACGACGCCCGACGTGTAGCTGTTCGACTTGGCGCCATGGACGCGGCCGATGCGGTTGTCGTCGAGCAGCTCGACTTCGAGGGCGCAGGTGGAGGGGCAATCATGCGGACAGGCCGAATGGCCGATCCGGAGCTTGGCGTGCTGGTTCATGCGGGGTGTTTAGCGGGTTTTGGCGGAGAGGTGTAGGGCCAGAGACTCCTTCCCTTCTCCCCTTGTGGGAGAAGGTGGATCGGCGCGATCGCGCCGAGACGGATGAGGGGTGTTCCAGCGGAGTGAGACGCTGGCGTTTCCTGGATCACCCCTCATCCGGCCGCTTCGCGGCCACCTTCTCCCACAAGGGGAGAAGGGGAAGATCGCGCTACTCCGCGATCCCCTCTTCATACTCGGCCGACATGGTCAGCCACTTGTCCTCGTTTTGCGCGAGCGTCTGCGCCAGTTGCGAGCGCTCCTTGGCCAGCCGCGTCGCGGTCGAGGGATCCTTCTCGTAGACGGCCGGATTGGCGAGCTCGTCCTCGATCAGGTCAATGCGCTTGCGGATGCGGTCCATCAGCGCCTCGGTGGCGCGGATTTCCTTGGCCAAAGGCTCAAGTGCTGCGCGGCGTTGGGCCGCCTCTCGGCGGCGGTCGGCCTTGGACGCCTTGTCCGCCTCCTTCTGCTCGCGGCGGTTGGACGAGACGCCGGTGACCAGCGTCTTATAGTCCTCCAGGTCGCCGTCATAAGGATTGACCGCCCCGTCCTTGACGAGCCAGAGGCGGTCAGCAGTGGCTTCGAGCAGATGCCGATCGTGCGAGATCAGGATCACCGCGCCAGGGAAATCGTTCAGCGCATGGATCAGCGATTCACGGCTGTCGATGTCGAGATGGTTGGTCGGCTCGTCGAGGATGAAAAGGTTCGGCCCCTCAAAGGCCGACAGGCCCATCAAAAGCCGCGCCTTCTCGCCGCCGGACAGATCTTTCGCCGCCGTGTTCATCTTTTCGGTCGACAGGCCGAACTGGGCGACGCGGCCGCGCACCTTGGATTCCGGCGCGTCCGGCATCAGCCGGCGCACATGCTCGTAGGCGTTTTCCTCGGGGCGCAGATCGTCGAGTTGGTGCTGGGCGAAGATCGCCACCTTCAGGCCCGGCGCGACCGTCATCGAACCGGTCTCGGCCTTCAGCCGGCCGGCGAGCAGCTTGGCGAAGGTCGACTTGCCGTTGCCGTTGGCGCCGAGCAGCGCGATGCGGTCGTCTGCATCGATGCGCAGCGTCATCTTCTTCAGAATAGGGCTGCCCTCGGTATAGCCGACATTGACGCCGTTCAGCGCAACGATCGGCGAGGCCACCGTCTTCACCGGTTCCGGGAAAGAGAACGGGCGCACCATGTCGTTCACGATCGCCGCGATCGGCTTCAGCTTCTCCAGCGCCTTGATGCGCGACTGCGCTTGCCTGGCCTTGGAAGCCTTGGCGCGAAAACGCTCGACGAAGGACTCCATGTGCTTGCGTGCCAATTCCTGCTTGACGCGGCTCTTTTCCTGCAGTTCCCGCTGCTCGGTCAGCTGACGCTCGAATTGGTCGTAGCCGCCGCGCCAGAAAGTCAGCTTCTTCTGGTCGAGATGGACGATCGAGTTGACGGCGCGGTTGAGCAGGTCGCGATCGTGCGAGATCAGCAACACCGTGTGCGGATACTTCGAGACATAGTTCTCCAGCCAGAGCGTGCCTTCGAGGTCGAGATAGTTGGTCGGTTCGTCGAGCAGCAGAAGATCGGGCTCGGAGAAGAGCACGGCCGCCAGCGCCACGCGCATGCGCCAGCCGCCGGAGAAGGCCGAAGCCGGACGCTTCTGCGCGGCGTCGTCGAAGCCGAGGCCGGCGAGGATGGTGGCGGCGCGGGATTCGGCCGAATGCGCGTCGATATCGGCCAGCCGCGTGTGGATCTCGGCGATGCGGTGCGGATCGGTCGCGGTCTTTTCCTCTTCGAGCAAAGCCTGGCGCTCGACATCGGCTTTCAGCACGATCTCGATCAGCGGCTCCTCGGTGCCGGGCGCTTCCTGCGCCACCTGGCCGATGCGGGTGTTCTTCGGCAGGCTGATCGCGCCGGTCTCCGACGGGAAATCGCCGGTGATCGCCTTGAACAGCGTGGTCTTGCCGGTGCCGTTGCGGCCGACGAGGCCGGCCTTGGTGCCGGCCGGCAGGGTCAATGAGGCATGATCGAGAAGCAGCCGCCCCGCCATGCGCAGCGTAAGGTCGTTGATGATAAGCATAAGCGGGCTTTTGCACGGGAGATCGGCGCTTCGCAAGAGCCAGGCCCGATGAGGCCCTGCGCGCACGACCGCGGCCATCCGTCAAAAAAAGCCTGATAGGCTGGAACCAGTTGCCGGCCGAAGCGTTTGGAGGCCCGTGATCCGCTATCTCGCCCTAGCCTTCATCTTCTTCCAGGTCGCCACCACAACCGCGCTGGCGACGCAGGTGGTTCTGTTCGAGGACGAAACCGCTCATGTTGCCCTCCCCACTGAATCCGAGAGCGTGCCGCAGGCCCAACTAACTTCCCCCCAATCGGGACAGATAGCGAGCCGGCCAGAGACGCGGGAGCCGGAACATCTGTTGATCCAAATCTATTCAGGAAAAGCATCTTAGGCTTCGCCTATGAATCACTGAGCCCCCGGGCGCGACGGCGCGTCCGCTACCCTGCCGGGCATCTCCCTCACAAAGGGGAAATTGTTCGCTCCTCGCTTTCGCCGATCAAGGTCACCCTTTGCTTGCCACGTCACAGGTTTGGCGTTGATCGCCGCTATTGCCTCAACCTAGGCTGGCGAGCGGCAGGGCCGATTCAAAACACAGGGTAGATCGAATGTCGGGTAAGACCTCGTTCCTATCGACCTTGCTGGCGGTCGCGATTTTCGCAGTCTCCGCCGGGATAGCCATTCTTCTCACCACCCCTGCGGCCCGTGCGGCCATCGACTGCGCGGCAGCGAAGACGCAGGCCGACCTTGCTACCTGCACGGCCGGGAATGCCGCTTCGGCCGACGCTGGGCTCAACGCCGTCTACAAGGCGCTGGCAGGACGGCTCGCTCCCGCCGACCTCGAGCGCCTGCGCGACGCGCAACGCGCCTGGATCCCGTTCCGCGACAAGGAGTGCGCCTTCCGCACCCAGCCCTATGCCGGCGGCTCGGTGTATTCGACCCTCGTCGCGACCTGCAAGACGGAGTTGACCAAGGCGCGGCTGGCGCAGTTGCAGCACCAGTTGCAGTGTCCGCAAGGCGACCTCTCCTGCGTGCGGCAAAGCGGCGGCAGTGCCGCCCCTGCGAAGGCCGCGCCCGCCAAGGTCGCGCCTGCGGCCCTTGCCCAGGCAAGCCAAAATGACACGCGGCCATGCGTGCAATCCGCCGGCAAGGCGAAGTCGGACCAGTATGTCTCGCAATGCGTCCAGGTGTCGCCGGCAACCAATCCGGCCTGCAACGGGCAGAATGCCTGCAGCATGATGATCGACGAGATCAAGCGCGGCTGCGCCATGATCGGCAACGACAACCCGCCGGCCTTCTGCACCGCCTATAAAGGCTGAACGGCTCTGACCGCCCGTCGCCAACCTGTTGCGATCAACATTTCCTGGCGGAAGATCAACCCGGGGCGGCAAGACAACCGCAAGTCGCGCTTTGGTGCAATATTGACGTGGCAAGTGGCGATGCCACCAAAAAAGGACGGCAAAATCTTCCTGACCAAGCACGATGCTTATCAAAATTGATTTCAGTTTTATCGCAAACCTGCAAACCTGTAGATGCGCCGTGAGTCGCGAGTAGGCGCCAACGATAACTTGGTTCACGTAACTTGGCCCAAATAGCTGGCCTGTCAGGAGCTCACGATGGATGGAGCGCCCAGCGACTCAAGAACATTGAGATATATCGCGGAAATCACGCGCAAGCTGGCAAAAATGCTCTCGCGCACGCGCTACCAGATGCTTGTCTATCTTCTTGAAATGACAGCTGTCGAGGCGGAGAGCCTTGCCGGCGAGCCAGATTCCAAGCGCACCCTGCCGGTCAAGCCGCCCCGCCGCTAGTGCGTTTCACCGTTTCATGGAAACGGCGAAACGCCCTATCTCCTTGTTTTGACGCAATTCCGGACGGAAAACCGCTCACACTTTTCCTGGAATTGCTCTAATCTAACAGCTCGCGCGCGGCTGACCCTTTAGCTGCAAGGCGATCCAGAATGACCAGGCAGTTCAGCCTGCGCGTCTCGATGGCCGACGGGTTGTCGCATTCGACGATGGTGCGCTCGAACCGGTCTAGCGCGTCGAGCGCGGCAAGTATTTCGCCGGAGGGCTCTCCCAGCGAAAACAGGATGCGCCGCGCCTTGACGCCGTCAGCCGCATCCACCGAGGACTGGACGGCTACCCCGCGGCGCAAAGCGCCGAGGGCAGCCAGATGGTCGCGCCATGGCCATGGCGCGACGTCATCCGTTGCGGGCAACACGCCTCAGGCCTTGGCCTTGCGCTTGCCCTTGCCTGCGTCGCCGGCCGGCTTGCGACCGAGGCCGGACGATTTGGCCAACGCCGAGCGTGTCGCCGAATAGCTGGGCGCCACCATCGGATAGTCGGCGGGCAGGCCCCATTTCGCGCGGTATTCGTCCGGCGTCAGGCCGTGATCGGTTGCGAGGTGGCGCTTCAACGACTTGAACTTCTTCCCATCCTCCAGGCACACGATGTGGTCGGGGAAAACCGAGCGCTTCGGGTTGACGGCGGGGGTCAGCGCCACCGCTTCCTTGACAACGCTGCCGCCGGCGAGCTTGCGCACCGCGGCGCTGACGCTGGCGATCAGATCGGGCAGGCCGGAGGCGGGGAGCGGATTGTTGCCGACATAGGCCGAGACAATGTCGGCGGTCAGTTCGATTGCAGTCTTGTCGTCGATGTTGGACAATTTTTTCACCTTCTGCTGGCCCTCAAATCGCCAGCTCTTTTTTAAGACTTTCGTCGGTGTATCGAATTGGACAAATGTCCCCCAACGGACCGTCCAGAGTCAGTAAAGCTACGACACTCAATACCGGGTGATGTTTCTACGCGGACTGGAAACGCGCAAGTTAGGAATTCTAATAGCTATAGCCAACATTCTATAGCACCGGCGGTCCGCCTGGATGCGTAAAATGCGCTATAGCACTTCGATTTGCGATGGAAGTTGCTGAAAAATCGAAGTTCAGGCCAAGTTCCAGCACGGCAACGATAATCCGCCAGCCGGATAGTCGACCATGCGCGATTCGGAGGCCCCATGGCAAATCGCTATCTGGCGCTGACACCGCGCCTGAGCTCGACGGGCGGCTCGTCCGCGAGTATCTCCAGCACGCGCTTCCAGCGCGCGCAGCGACCGAAATCCTTCTGCTCGATGGCCTTTTCGGCCTTCATGGCCGCATAGAGCGGCGCCTCCGCGCCAAACTCCCTGACCAGCCAGTGCGCCTCCTGCCTGGCGCGGCGTTCATCCTCGTCAACGGTCATTTTGGACATCGTGCCTGGTCTCCGTACCTTCGATGCCGACCGCAAGGCAGCAGCCGATGACGAGGACGGCGCCGGCAACCGCCGTCATCGACAGGCTTTCGCCCGAGAGCGTCAGCAGAAACGTGGAAGCTATCGGCGTGAGATAAGCGACGACCGCTATCCTGCCGCCGTGGTCGAGCTTTGCCGCGCGCGACCAGAAATAGTAGCCGAGCCCCATCGGGCCGGCGCCGAGATAGAGGCCGAGCAGAAGGTGCGCGCCGCTTGGGCGTACGACGCCGTCATGCAAACACCAGGCAAAGGTGAGCGCGACGCCGATCAGCGCCGAGGGCAAAAGCAGCCGCTCGGGCGACACGGCAAGGCGGCCGACGGCGAGAGAGTAGAAGGCCATGCAGAGCGCCGAACCGAAAGCGGCGAGGTAGCCGACGAGGCTGCCTTCGAACCAGCTCTGCGCGCGGCCGCCGGAAATCACCAGCACAACGCCGACGAAGCCCAGCGCCGCCGCCAGCCCGAGCAACAGCGGCCGACGCGGACGGCCAAGCACGATAACCGCCGCAGCGGTCATCAGCGGCCAAGTGTAGGCGACAAGGTTGGCCTCGATAACCGGCATCGAGGCGAAACCGATATATTGCAGGACCATCGTGCCAACCAGGCCGATGAAGCCAACGGCGTAGGCGGCAAGCGCGGATCTCCCCTTGTCCCCTTCTGGGGTTCGAAGGACGGGGCGAGCCGTGGGTCTCGCCCCCGGGCTGTGGCCTCGTGAAGCGAGGTCGGATGAAGGGTGTTCCAGGGAACGCCAACGTCTCACTTCGCTGGAGCATCCCTCATCGGTCTCGGCGCTACGCGCCGATCCACCTTCCCCCGCAAGGGGGGAAGGAGAAGCGCTCGTCAGCCGGATCAGCGCGAAGACCAGCGCCGCGCCGCAAAATTGCAGGAACTGCACTTGCGACACCGGATAGGCGGCAAGCAGTGTCTTGCCGACCAGGGCGTTGGTAGCCCACAGCGCCACGGCGCCGAGGGCGAAGGCAAGCGCCGCCCCGAGGGCGGCGCCGGAACGGCCTTGGCTTTCCGGCACGACGGGGCCGAGGCGCAGCGACACTGAAGGCGGCTGACGCTCGACCGGTTCGTGGCTCATTACCACGACTCCCTCGCCCCGCCGGTAACCGTTTCCGCCGTCGGCTGCGGCACGGGATGCTCCTCGGCATAGCGGCGGTAGGCGGGCAACTGGTTCGTCCAGACATCCTCGGCCAGCTCGTTCACCCAGGCACGGTCATGGTCGTTGTCGGCGGCAAGGTAGAACATGCGGTTGTCGTCGACATAGGGCTTGGTCGCCGAGCGCTGGTTGAGCACCAGCGTAACGCGCTCGCCGAGCTGGATCGGCGCGGTGCGATGGAGCACGCCGAGGAACTGGCCGAGCGTGGCGTAGTTCATCTTGTGGTCGATGCGCATGATCTTGTTGCGCGGCAGGTCGCGGCCGGATTCCAGGATCGAGCGGCCGGTCTCGGAATCGTCGCAATAGATTTCAAGGTGACCGCCGATGAGCGGGTCGCTGATCGACAGCGGAATGAGCTCCGTCACCGGAACGCCATCGCAATGCCATTCGACCGCGCCGTCTTTGGGATTCATGAAGGTGACGGTCGAGCCGACGATCGACAGCGGATACGGCTCGAGCTTGGTGCCCATCATGTCGGACAGCCTTTCCAGACGCAGCTTGTCGTGCAAAAGCTCCTTGATCTCCGGAATGTAGCGGTCGGCGCCGGTGATGAAGGTGAGGTCGAGGTGCTTGTGCACGGCATGGCTGGCCTTCAGCTTCAGGGCGGCTTCCTCGATGGCGGCAAGCAGAGCGGGGTCGTAACCGTGACGATACTGGGCGACGCCGAAACCCGACACTTTCCAGGAGGTCTCATGACCAATGATCGCCTCGCGGCTCATTGCGCAACGCAGTTCGGGAATTGTATGGGCGTTCATTCTACTTTCTCCAAGGTGGGGGCAACACTTGGTTAGCAGTCATTTAAACGCCTACCCCTGTAAATTTAGGAATGCTGATGGTAGCGTAAGCGCAGCTTAAGGTCGAAAGCCCGTGCGTCTGCTCAGTCAGGTCAACCTCAACTCGCTGAAAATCGTGGAGAGCGCCGCGAGGCACAGGAATTTCACGCGCGCCGGTGAAGAGCAATTCATCACCGCTTCCGCCGTCAGCCAGCGCGTGAAGAGCCTGGAGGATCAGTTGCGCTTCAAGATATTCGAGCGCGGCGGCAATGCAGTGTCGCTGACGCCGGAGGGCGAGACCTATGTGGCGCGCGTGCGCGAGGCGCTGGAGCGGATCGTGGCGGCCAGCATGGAGGCCACCGGCCAGTCGCAGGCGCATGTGCTTCGGATCTGCGTGCTGCCGACTTTCGCGGCACGCTGGCTGTTTCCGCGGATGTCTTCCTTCCAGCGCCAGTATCCGGACATCGAGATGCGGGTGTCGACTTCCTATGCCACGCATGAATTCTCGACCTCGGAATACGATCTCGAGATCCGCTATGGCGATGGCAATTTCCCCGGCCTCACCGCCGAACTCCTGTTCAGGGAGGATTTGACGCCGGTGTGCAGCCGCAAATTGTTTCACGACGTGCTGGGCGACAAACCGCTGTCGAAGGTGACGCCGGAGGATCTGCGCTATTTCACGCTGCTTCACTCCGACACGTGCACGCAGAACTGGCAGTCTTGGCTGGGCTTTGCCGGCGCGAGCTTCGTGCTTGGCGAAACCAGGAGCGTCTATTTCGATTCCTGCATGATGTCCTACGAGGCGGCCAATGCGGGCATGGGCTTTGCCGTCGCGAACCGTGCCTACATGGCAAGCGACATCCGTGCCGAACGGCTGGTGGCGCCCTTCGCCGTCCACCACCCCAACACGGCCGGCTGGTATTTCGTCAGCCCCATCAAGGCGCTCGGCGCCCGCAAGGTGGAGCTGTTCAAGCAGTGGATCATGGCCGAGGCGGCGCTGACGCAGCGCCAGTTGGACCTGGAGATCGCCAACGCCCCGGTGCGGCGCTCGGCCATGGCGTGAGGGGTTACTCCTCCATCAACGCTGAACCGACGGACACCCACCGCAGCGGGGCTTTGCAGAATTTCAGGATTTTCCGGTGATTTCCCCGCAGTTGCGTAGCCGGCCAGCGCGATCGCACCATGACGCAAGGGCGAGACTCAGCTATCTTCTATTGTGCGGCGGGCCTGACTTTCCCGCTTGGCCGGCGCTATCGAGCTTCCTCCCAAGCAGCGCCGGCCTTCTTCGTTCAGCCCACGACAATCCACCAGACCTGTAAGTCGCTATTGCTGCTGCGGCGTGCCCGGCTGGTCGCCGCCGGAGGTCGATTTCGGCACCGGATTCTTGTCGACCTGCGGGTTCTGATCGGCGGGCGCCTTGGTGGGCGGTACGCTGTTGTCGCAGGCAGCGACCGCGAGCCCTGCCGCAAGAGCCAGCAGCGCAGGAAGCTTCATCATAACGACCTCCTCTCGTTCGCTCCTTGATTTCAAGATCTCAAAGGCAACGAAGCGGCTACAGTTTGGTTGCGTGGGGTGGGGAACCAACCGGCGTGAGTTCGGTTGAACCCACCGAACCGTACGAGGAGACGATCATGATACGCCTGCTGCTTACAGGTCTGTTCGCCTACACCGCCTATCGTGTCGCCGTGAGGATTATCGACGAGGTGCCCGGCGATGTGGCGCCGCTGGACATGCCGGGCGACGAGAGACGCAATTTGCGGCCCCAGTCGGCGGCGATGGGAGTGGAGCCGAGGCGGTAGTTTTAGCCGTGGGGAGGTCAGCTATCTCGCCGGCTTTCACCGATCACGCGCACTAGGGGCAAGATCAGCTGTATTGCGAACAAAGCGGAAACGATGCTTGATGGGCGATGAACATCGCCGCTCGTGATTCGTCCTTCGAAACGCCCGCCTATCTTGCCCGGCTGAACGACGAGCAGCGGCTGGCGGTGTTGCATGGCGACGGCAAGGTGACCACGCCGCTGCTGGTGATCGCCGGCGCAGGCTCCGGCAAGACCAACACGCTGGCGCATCGCGTCGCCCATCTCGTCGTCAAGGGCGCCGATCCGCGCCGCATCCTGCTGATGACCTTCTCACGCCGTGCCGCTGCCGAGATGGCCAGGCGCGTCGAGCGCATCGCCGGCGAGGTTCTGGGGCGCGACGCCGCAATCATCGCCGACGCGCTCGCCTGGGCCGGCACGTTCCACGGTATCGGCGCGCGACTCTTACGCGACTATGCAGAGCAGATCGGCCTCGATCCGGTCTTCACCATCCATGACCGCGAGGATTCCGCCGACCTGATAAACCTTGCCCGGCACGAGCTGGGCTTTTCCAAGACCGAAAGCCGCTTTCCCACGAAAGGCACATGCCTGCAGATCTATTCGCGGGCAGTGAATGCGCAGGCGCCGCTCGGCGAAGTGCTGGGCGCAGCCTTCCCATGGTGCGCGGCATGGGCGGACCAGCTGAAGGAGCTGTTCGCAGCCTATGTCGAGGCCAAGCAGGCGCAGAACGTGCTCGATTACGACGACCTCCTGCTCTACTGGGCGCAGATGGCGTCGGAACCGGAGATCGCCTCCCACCTCGGCAGCCGTTTCGACCACGTGCTGGTCGACGAATACCAGGACACCAACCGGCTGCAGGCCTCGATCCTTTTGGCGCTGAAGCCCGACGGCGCCGGCTTGACCGTCGTGGGCGACGACGCGCAGTCGATCTATTCCTTCCGCGCGGCGGAAGTGCGCAACATCCTCGATTTCCCGAAGCAGTTCGCGCAGGGCGCGGAGATCGTCATGCTGGAGCGCAATTACCGCTCGACCGAGACGATCCTGGCCGCCGCCAACAAGGTCATCGGCGAGGCCAGCGAGCGCTTCACCAAGAACCTGTGGACCGAGCGCCGGTCATCACACAAGCCGCAGCTCGTGAGTGTGCGCGACGAGGCCGAGCAGGCCAACTATGTCTGCCAGGCAATCCTGGCTGAGCGCGAGGCCGGCACGGCGCTGAAGGCGCAGGCGGTGCTGTTCCGCACCTCAAGCCACAGCGGACCGCTGGAGGTCGAGCTGACGCGCCGCAACATCCCCTTCGTCAAGTTCGGCGGCTTGAAATTCCTCGACGCCGCGCATGTGAAGGACATGCTGGCGATGCTGCGCTTCGCCGAGAACCCGCGCGACCGCGTCGCCGGTTTTCGCGTCCTGCAGCTCATGCCGGGGATCGGCCCATCCGCCGCCTCGCAGATCGTGGACGCGATGGCGACGTCGCTGGACGAGACGCTGGGCCTTGCTCGCTTCCGCCCGCCGCAACGCACCGCGGAAGCCTGGCCGGTGTTCCTCGACATCTATAGCGGGCTGCGCGCCGGCGCCAAATGGCCGGCCGACCTCGAGCGGATCAGGCTCTGGTACGAGCCGCATATGGAACGCATCCATGAGGACGCGATCACGCGCCGCGCCGACCTCATACAGCTCGAACAGATCGCGTCGACCTATCCGTCGCGCGAGCGCTTCCTGACCGAGCTGACGCTCGATCCGCCCGACGCCACCAGCGATCAGGCCGGCCCGCCGCATCGCGACGAGGATTACCTCATCCTGTCGACCATCCATTCGGCCAAGGGCCAGGAGTGGAAGAACGTCTTCGTGCTCAACACCGTCGACGGTTGCATCCCGGCCGATCTCGGCGTCGGCACCAAGGAGGATATCGAGGAGGAGCGACGCCTGCTCTACGTGGCGATGACCAGGGCCAAGGACAGCCTGCATCTCGTCGTGCCGCAGCGTTTTTATCCGCACAACCAGCCGGCGCGCGGCGACCGCCATGTCTATGCCTCGCGCACCCGCTTCATCCCGGCCTCGATGCTTTCGGCCTTCGAGCAGTCGTCCTGGGCGAGCACCGCGCTCAAGGACGACCCGCGCCAGAAGCCGGGCGTCAAGGTCGATCTCGGCGCCCGCATGCGCGGGATGTGGAAATAGCCGCCTGCCCGGCGGATCAAGTCCAATACGGAAAAATCGGCACGCGCGGAACCTGTCGCCGCAAGCCGCGTTGTGGGGCGTCCCTCCCCTAGACCGGAGGCGGCAGCTCCGCCGCTTCCACTGCCAATAGACGAGGTCCGAATGTACGACAGGACGTTCTTCACACCGGTCGCACTGAGCGTCGGCGCCGGCCACAAGCGCATGATCGCCTCGCTGTTCGACATGCATGACTTCCTGATCGAGTTTCCGCCGTCGCGCCGCCGCCTCAGCTACGGCGCCGCGGTGAAGGCCTGCGAGGCCGCGCGCGATGGGGAAATCTCGGTCGAGGCCGCGCGCGATGCGCTGATCACCTTCGCGGTGACGGCCGGCGTGCTTTGGCCCTCGGAGCTGCCGGTCGTCTCGGTCAAGCCGGTGGCGCGCGGATATGGCGGCTTCGCCGCCTGAATTTTACGGCAAAGGACGACCCTCCCGGAAAGGCCCGCCCTGGCGGGCTTTTCCGTGCCGTCAGTCCGGCTTGGCGGCGGCGGGCGCGGCCTCGACGATCGGCGCGGCCGGTTCGGTCGTGGCGACGAAGGGATAGACGAGCTGCTGGTGGTAGAGTTGCGGCACCGGCTCGTCGACACCGTATTTTTCCGGCATTCGTTGCGGCATGAACAAGGTGCCCCCGATCAGGTCGAGAACGGGCAACTGTCCGGCGAAATTCTTGTCATGGGCCTGGCGTTCGTTGGCATGGTGCCAGTGATGGAACTGCGGTGAGGCAATCAGCCATTTCAGCGGCCCGAACTTGATGCGGGTGTTGGAATGGATGAACACCGACTGCCAGTGATAGATCAGCACGTAGATGAGAACCGCTTCGCCGGAAAAACCCAGCGTGAACAGCGGCAGGAACGAAGCCGACTTGGTCAGGATCTGGTCCACCGGGTGCACGCGGTGCGCGGCCAGCCAGTCCATCTCCTCGATCGAGTGGTGGATGGCGTGAAATCGCCACAGGAACGGCACCGCATGGAAAGCGCGATGGGCAAGGTAGAAGCCGATATCGGCGATGAGCAGAGCCTCGATCGCCTGCAGCCATAAAGGCTGCGACTGGATGGCGGCGGTGAGCGCTTCGGGAACGAAACGCTCCGCCAGGAGCATCTCCGCGCCGACCACCAGCAACATGCCGAGCTTGATGACGATGCCGTTGAAGAGCAGGTAGACAACGTCGTTCAGCCAATGCCGGCGCGTCGCCGATTGCTCGGCATGCAGCGGCAGGAGCTGCTCGAGCGGGATGAAGATGAGGGCGATGACGAGCACCGCCTTGAAGTCGATAAGATCGAACACGGTCGCTCGCGGATCGGCTGAGGTCAGCCACCGACACTAGCCGTCAAAGGATGAACGGACCGTTGACGGCAGGCATGCGCGGCGCCGCGACATCCCGTGAAACTTTTCGACCGCTGCGTGAAACACCGCACGGACCGTTCGCGTTCCCCATGTCAGTGCGGACGCGCGGCAAGGAGGCTGGATGTTTCTCGATCGCGAGCGTTTCAAGCCGGCAGCCGAAATGCGGCTCAGCCGGGACAGATCGCCGATCCGCGTGACGATAACCGACCCCAAGGTGTGCGAACTCGGCGAGGCCGTCTATGCCTGGATCACCACAGGGGGCAAGCCGGTCAGGATCGGCACCTGCGGTGCCTCGGCGGGCAAGCGCCTGCTTTCCTATCCCGGCTATATCAACCGCAGCCTGGCCGGTCGTGGTGGCGCGACGCCCAAATGGGAAGCGCTGAAGTGGCTGAACGTGCTCACCGAACACGGCATGCTGACCGCGGTGGTGCATCGGCCGGAACCGACCCCGACCGCGGCGGGCCTGATCAGGCCCTATCTCGATGTCGAGCGCCAGTTGATCCGCCAGCACAGGCCGCTGCTCAACCGCAGCCACCGTTGACCCTGGCTTCCAAGGCCGGGAGGACGGCTACGGCGAAGTCGCCGAGCCTAAGCGGATCACACCTTTCCTGGAATTGATTAATGCATGTCGCGCAAAAGTGACCTCGGTTTTGCGGCAACGACATGCATCAAAAAAATGACCTAAAGCGCGTCGCCTGAATCCGTTTCAGGGCGACGCGCTTTAGTGGACCGTGCCAGCGGCGTCGCCCGCCGGTCCGCCGCGCGGGCTCTCGAAGCTCACCTGGTCGCGGCCATTCGACTTGGCCCTGTAGAGATGGCGGTCGGCGACCTGGAACATGTCATGGTAGGTGGTCGGGCCGCTGAAGGCGGTGCCGCCGATGCTCACGGAAAGCGGCCAGGGCCGCCCGCCGGGTGCAAACTCGGCCTCGCGGATGCGGCGCCTGATGGATTCGGCGACCAGAAAGGAGCGCGCGGCGTCGGCGCCGGGCAGGAAGACCGCGAATTCCTCGCCGCCGATGCGTCCGACAATGTCGGCGCCGTGCAGTTGCCCCTTGATCGTCGCGGCGATCAACCTGAGCGCCTGGTCGCCGCAATCGTGACCGAGGCGGTCATTGATCGACTTGAAGTGATCGGCATCGACGATCAGCAGCGCGCCGGCATCGGCGACCGTCTGGCCGCGCGCCCGATCGAGATAGGCCTCGACCAGCATCGAGAAGGCGCCGCGGTTGAAGACCGCCGTCAGGCTGTCGGTCGCGGCAATGATGCTGAGTTCCTTCTGCGTGATGGCAAGCTGGCGCATCTTCCACATCAGGAAGAACAGGAAGGAGCCGCCAAGGATGAGCGGCAGGAACAGGTCCGTGAGTTGCGCCCACAGCAGCGCCTGCGGCGACAGCGAGGGGAAATTGAAGGAATCGACGAAGAAGGCGGCGGCAATGAAAAAGGCGGTGCCGGCGGCGGTGACCACCACGACCCTGCCCCAACTTGTCGGGGACAAATCGATGCGCATGCCGTTGCTCCCGTTACGTCGGGCCATCATGCCGCGAGGAAGGCAAACGAACTGCTAATACACGCGCCGCCCTGCGAACTTGGTTAATTCTCAGCCAGCGGCGCTAGAGCGTTTCACCGTTTCACGGAAACGGCGAACCGCTCTATCTCCTTGTTTTAACGCAATTCCGACGGAAGCGACACCGAAGTCGCCGAGCCTAACCGCTCACACTTTTCCTGGACTTGCTCTAGGCCGGGCGGCCACGCCGATCGGGCAACGCCGCCAACACAAAACCAGAAAGCCCACCACGGATGTGGCGGGCTTTCCGACTGGCCGGAGGTTCTCGTCAGCGTGTCGTCAGCCGCGACCGGCGACACGGTAGGAGAGTGCCGTAGAGCCTCACGGCCTTGTTGGACACTCCCGGCTGAGCCGTTACCTGCACTGCCTCGCGGCGTCAGGAACAGCATGGCACTCTGACCTGGCGCATGATCCTGCCGAAACCTCGGCTGGGATCATGCATTCAGCGACGCGCGATCATCAGGCAAAGCGCCCTCAGATCGGAGTCGTAAGTCCCTACGCTGGACAGCACATCGGCACAGCGCTTCTTCATGCGCGTAAGCTGAGCGCTCGACATCTGTGCGATGGCACGTTGTTGACCGATGGTGGCTGGTGTGCCGGGGGTACCCGGAACTCCCGCTATCCCTGGCGTGCCGATACCGACCCCCACACCGGCAGAAGCTCCAAGCGTGCCGATGCCGACATTGGCGCCGTTGGTGCCGACCGACGCGGTGGCTCCGGTGCCACTGGCGCCGCCGAGGGACACGGCCGCGTCCGCTGACTGGCCACCGCCAAGCGAAACGGCGGCGTTGGCGCCGCCGGTGCCGCCGGTGCCGCCGACGGAAGCCGTTGCACTGGTGCTGCTTCCACCAAATGAAGCGTCCGCATTGGCACCGCCTGCACCGCCCACATTGGCGCTGGCGCCGTTACCTCCGACGGACGCGCCGCCGAGGCCGCCGAGCCCGAGACTTGCAGCATTCGCTGGAACTGCCAAAATAACGATAATCGAGCCATAAGACAGAGCCCTAGCGATATTTCTGGCAATACTAGACATGACACTCTCCTCTTTGACTTCATTATTTGCTGCGCTGCATCGTGCCAAAACTAATGTTTCGCATGTGCTTGGCGCATAAATACCTACGCGCAAGATGGCACTCCGGTTTCGCGCCCGAATTTGCAAGAATAAGTTGTAGTTTTTGAAATATATACCGGAGATTTAAAAATATATGCTACTTTATTTAAATATTTAAAATTTGAGAGGAATGCTAAACCAGTGCAAAACCTCAATTGAAACTACAGCCGAACAGAGGGGCGACCGCGGGACTGTTCGACTTTCGCTAGGCACAGCGCCCGGTTGAAGACACCCCTTCTGCCTGGGTACCTTCACGCGTAGGCGCGACCTTCCTCGGAGCGCTGGAACAGCGCCAGGTCAAGCGACACCGAGGGCCGGCCAAGCACTGTGAGCACCATGTGCGCCTGGCCGCGATGGTGGGTCTGGTGGTTGAAGAAATGGCTGAGCGCCGGGGAAAGGCGCTGCGAGACGGTGCGCATGTCGGAGAGCGTCATGTAGGAGAAGCGGCCGGCGAGCGCCTTCTCACTCATGCCACCGACCCAGTCGATGATCCGCTTGTCCTCGGCCTCGCGCGCGCTGTGCAAAGGTGGCAACGCCTTGTAGAGAATGGCGTCAAGGGACGATGGTGCGTGCCCCTCACCAGTGAAACGCTTCATCCAGATGCGATCGGCGGTCAGGATATGGTTGAGCGTTCCCATCATCGAGCCGAAGAAGGCGCCGGTGTCGCGGTTGAATTCCTCGTCGCCGAGGTCGGCAGCGGCATCGTAGATGCGACCGTTGGCCCATTGATTGTAGGCCGCAAACATCATGAAATGCTGTTTCATTCTTACATCCGGCTCGCAACGAATCCCCGCTCTTCGTAACCCGCAGGAACCGCAATGACCATTCTGTTCTATGATCTCGTCGGCCATGACAGCCAACGCCCGTTCAGTCCGCATTGCTGGAAGACGAAGATGGCGCTGGCGCATAAGGGGCTCGCCGCCACCAAGGTGCCGACGCGCTTCCTCGAGGTGCCGAAAGTCGAGGGTGGCGCGTCCAAGACGGTGCCGGTGATCCGCGACGGCGAGCGTGTGGTGGCCGATTCCTTCGCCATCGCGCTTTACCTCGACGAGGCCTATCCGGATCGGCCGACGCTGTTTTCCGGCGAGGGCGGCAAGGCGATGGCGCGCTTCATCGAGCGATGGTCGCAGCTCACCATCCATCCTTACGTCGCGACGGTGGCGCTGACCGACCTGCATGACATGCAAGACGAGCCCAACGCCGCCTATTTCCGCGAAAGCCGCGAGCAGCGTTACGGCAAGCGGCTGGAAGACGTCGTGGCCAACCGGGATGCCGGGCTCTCGGGGTTTCGCGCCGCGCTGGAGCCGCTGCGCTCCACGCTCACCTATCAACCCTTCCTCGGCGGCGAGACGCCGCTGTTTGCCGACTACATCGTGTTCGGGGCGCTGCAATGGGGGCGCATCGCATCGCCTTTCCAGTTGCTCGACGACGACGACGGCGTCGCCCGCTGGTTCGAGCGCTGCCTCGACCTGCATGGCGGGATCGGCCGGCAGGTCGCGGCCGCGGCTTAAACACCCGAGCACCGAGCTGCCATGTTGCGCTACGAGGTGCAGGCCGAGATCTGGGTCTATCCCGGTAAGGGCGGCTGGCATTTCATGACGGTGCCGACGGACGTCGCGACGCGGATCAAGGCGGCGATGGTGGGATTGGCGCGCCCTTGGGGCTCGCTCGGTGTCACGGCGAGCATTGGCAAAACCAGGTGGCAAACATCGCTCTTCCCTGACAAGGCGTCCGGCAGCCTGCTGTTGCCGGTCAAGACCTCGGTGCGCCAGCGCGAAGGCCTCGGGGCCGGCGACGCGCCGACAGTGACCATCGAGATCGAGCTTTAGAGTCTACTTTGACGCGCCCTTATCACGCGCGTCGCCGTCCGGCGCATTGCTGACGGACAGTCTCACGCAGATCGGATCGCCCTGCTCCATGCGCACGCATTGCCATTCCGGGCCGAAGCCGAAATTCTGCTCTGCGCGGTGTGGGAAGAAAAGCAGGGCAAGGACAACAGCGGCTAAAAATACGGCCACGAAAAGAAGGCCAGCCATATCGCCGCGTGTGAGATAGGGCCAGTTCATCGCCTTAGGCTCCGCTGCCGCAACGCCCCGGACTTCCATGCGACGAGCGTTGGCAGCCGCCTAATTATCCCGCAAAGCGCTCGCCTTGACCAGAAGCCGCCTCCCCTTGGCAAGCCGCCGGGCGACTTGTATAGAGCCCGCCACTCCAATTTCCATTCCCAGAACAAGGACGACCCTATGGCGATCGAACGCACCTTCTCCATGATCAAGCCGGACGCGACTAGGCGCAACCTCACCGGCGCCATCACCAAGATGCTGGAAGACGCCGGCCTGCGCGTCGTCGCATCGCGCCGCGTGTGGATGAGCCGCCGCGAGGCCGAAGGTTTCTACGCCGTCCACAAGGATCGCCCGTTCTTCGGCGAGCTGGTGGAATTCATGTCGTCGGCCCCCACCATCGTGCAGGTGCTGGAAGGCGAGAACGCCATCGCCAAGAACCGCGAAGTGATGGGCGCAACCAACCCGGCCAATGCCGCCGAGGGCACCATCCGCAAGGTGCATGCGCTGTCGATCGGCGAGAACTCCGTGCACGGCTCGGACGCGCCGGAGACCGCCGCGCAGGAGATCAAGTACTGGTTCTCGGACACCGAGATCGTCGGCTGAGCTGAAGATAATTCCGGTTTCAAGATAAGAGGCGACCCGGCCCGGCCGGGTCGCCTCTTTGCTTTCGGGTGGACGATCAAACCTCATGCTTCTGAAAGCGGCGTTGCCTATCCGGACGATCTCGTCCTGTTGAAGCGTGTCTATGACCAGGTCTGCAAGGAGCGCGGAATCACCGTGGGAAGCCCGGCGGCATCGGACCTGGCGGCAGAGGCCATGAGACTGTTTTCCGCGGGTATCTTCGACGAAGCGACGATCGGCCGCCGTCTTCGCGCCGGCTGACCAGCACCGGCAGGGTCAGTCTCCGTCGCCGTAGCGGATGATCTCGACCTTCTCCCTGGTGATCAGGCAGCTCTTCGCCTTCGTCAGCGCCTTGATCTCGGGGATCAGCGCGTCGATCTTCTCGGGCGCGTCGACGATCTCGACGACAATCGGCAGATCCTGCGACAGGCGCAGGATCTTGGCGGTGTGGAGCACGCTGGAGCGGCCGAAGCCGAGCGGGCCTCTCAGCACGGTGGCGCCGGCCATGCCGGTCTCACGCGCCTTGATGACGATCGCCTCATGCAGCGGCTTGCCGTCAGCCGACCTGTCGTCCTCGCCGAAAAAGATCCTGAGCAGCGCGCATTGCGCGGGAAGTTCCATGTTTTCCTCCTAGATCAGGATGACGTTTCGTTGAATCGCCATCCTGGTCCTAACTCTCTGTTGGAGCATGATCTTCTCCGAAAACCGGTTCCCACTTTTCGGGATCATGCTCTGATCACCTGGCGACCGGCAAGCGGTTGAGCCTGGACGCCATGAGATAGCCCAGCCACGCGGCGGCGAGCGAAAGCCCGACCACACTGATGAGATAGGTCGCGGCCAGCGGCCAGTCGCCCTCGAACAGCAGGATGAAGGTATCGAGACTCATCGCCGAAAACGTGGTGAGGCCGCCGCAGAAGCCGGCCATGACGAAGATGCGCGCGGCCGGGCCGACCATCATGCGCCCGTCCGGCCCGGTCAGGGTGGCGAAGGCCATGATGATCCACGAGCCGACGACATTGACGAAAGCGGTCGACCAAAGCGCGTTCAGGCCGAGCAGCGAGACGATGACATAGCCCGACAGGAAGCGGGACAGCGAGCCGATCGCCGCGCCGCAGCCGACCGCCAGATAAAGCCGCATCGCCATTCGCCTGTCCGTCATCGTTCAGCCCGCCATGCCGGTGGCTGGCCCAGAAACCCAGACGATCGCCCAGAAGCCGAGGGCGACGAACAGCACGCAAAGCACCGACGAAGCGACGACGTTGAAGGCGGCGAGCCGGCCCTCGCCGTCAAGCGCGAGGTTGAGCGTCTGCAGGCAGAAGGACGACACGGTGGTGTAGCCGCCGAACAGGCCGACGACGATCAGGTCGCGCACAAGATCGCTGGCGAAGACGCCGCCCACCGCACGCGCCGCGCCGGCGAAGGCGCCGATGGCAAGGGCACCGGAAACATTGACCGCCAGCGTGCCCCAGGGAAAGGTCTCGCCGATACCGCGGCCGACCACGCCCGAGAGGAAGAAGCGGGAAATGCCGCCGAGGAACCCGCCGATCAGGACCAGGGCGCAAGCCGCAAGGGTCATCGCTTCAATGCCTTTCCAAACGCGATTCCAGACGGAATCACTTCACGAAATCAGGCATGATACGGGCGGGAAAAACAAATCCTGCCGCGCAAGGGCACGCCTGGCAGGAGTCATCAGCCCATAAGGGCGGTTTCGGGGGAACCCCATCCCCATTTTTACGGCAACCTAAGGGCTCGCTTCTGCAGGGTCAATCAGGTCAGCGAACCAGCGGCGTGTCCCAGAGGTCGCCGAGCAGCGCCTTCAGTTCACGGAAGCGCTTCGGTCCAAGCACCTCGGCCCATTCGCGTTCGATGTCGAGCAGGATGTCGGCCATCTTCTGGTAGGCGGCCCTGCCCCGGTCCGTGAAGCTGACGACGGTTCCGCCGGCGTCTCCAGGTGCCGCTCCGCGGGTGATGTAGCCCATTCCTTCCAGCGTCTTCAGCAACTGGTTCATGGCTTGTTTGCTCATTGCCGCACGCTCGGCAAGCGCGCTCGGCCGCATACCATCCGGTCCGGGATACTGGATCACCGCCATATGCGGCGGAGTCAGATCATCGAACCCGGACGCCCTAAGCTCGCGGATCAGCCTGCGGTGAATGGCCATCGCCGGCACGCGTAGCAACGCGCCGATCAAGGGAGGCTTCTTCAGCGGACTTTCATCAAGCGGCGGCATTGACACTCTAGTAAATTGAGTTTACTCATTTGGTAAATTACGTTTACCACATGGGAGGATGCAATGCTAGACGAAGCCAGCCAGGTCCACATCAATCCAGCGGACGAGACGTTCAGCCATGACGGAGTGATCGTGCGCTTCCTGCTCACGGGCCAGCAGTCCAATGGAAGCATAGCGGCATTCGAGGTGACGGTGCCGGGCTCGAAGCGCCTGCTCGCCCCGGCTCACAGTCACGACCGCTACGAGGAAACCATCTACGGTGTAGAGGGAACCCTTACCTGGACAGTCGACGGCCACCGGCACGATGTCGGCCCAGGACAAGCGCTGTGCATCCCGCGCGGAGCGGTCCATCGTTTCGACAACAACGGCGAAAAGGCCGCCAAGGTGCTCTGTGTGGTGACGCCGGCGGCGATCGGACCGGAGTATTTCCGCGAAACCTTCGCGCTGTTGAACGCTGCCATGGCCGGCCCGCCTGACCGCGCGAAGATGATGGAGATCATGCTTCGCCACGGCCTGACGCCGGCACCGCCGCCGCAGGCTTGATCTTCGCAGATGCCCGAGTTCGCTTGGTGAAGCTCAGCTCGCCGCCATCTTCAGCACGACGGTCTGCGACTTGCCGTTCAAGGGATCGACATGGTGGCGGACATCGTTGGCGAAAAGCAACCGATCATCAACCGTGATGCGCGCCTGCAGCGCGTAGGTCCGGCCCTTTTGGATCGCCTTGGGGTCGAAGCCGATCTCGAATTTGATCGGCACCTGGCCGGTGGGCGCTATCCTGCGCTTGGCGATCACGGTTGCCGGCGCATCCGCCAGCGAAACATCGGCGAGTTCGACCATCAGCACGGCGTTGGGCGGCAGGGCGATGCGCTCGCGATAGGTGACCTCGCCCGCGATCGTCTTTTCGCCGGCCTTGGTCACTTCGGGCACGGCAAGCACGCCGACGACCAATGGCGCCAGCCCGAAGATGAAGAACTCCGCGATCCTGTCCAGCACGAGATTGCTCCGCCAAGCAAATCAAACCGAGCGGCAAGCTTGGAAAGGATTGCGGTCGTTCGATGGCCGAACGGGAGTTTTTTCTGATGCATGTCGTTGCCCCAGAACCGCTGCACACTTCTGGGCGACATGCATTATTCGCCTTGTTTCTTCCAGCGATCCGCCGCGTGATCGTCGGCTTCCTTGGCGTCGACCCAGCCGCCCTGGGAGCCGTCGGCAAGGTGCTCCTTCTTCCAGAAGGGCGCGCGCGACTTCAGATAATCCATCAGGAAATTCGCCGCCTCGAAGGCCGCCTGCCGATGCGACGAGGCCGCGACCACCAGCACAATGTTTTCGCCCGGCGCTATCTTGCCATGGCGATGGATGACGGTGAGCCCCTGCAGCGGCCAGCGCGAGACAGCCTCGGCGGCGATGCGGCCGATCTCGGCCACCGCCATGCCGGGATAGTGCTCGAGCTCGAGCGCCGACAGCGCGCCCTGTTCGTCGCGGCAAAGGCCGGAAAACGTGACCACGGCGCCGATATCGGCGCGGCCCTTCGTCAGGCCGGCGATCTCGGCGGCGACGTCGAAATCCTCGCGCTGGATGCGGATGGCGGGCACGACGGCGCCAGCCATCTCAGCCTCCGGTCATTGGCGGAAACAGGGCGATCTCGCGCGCGCCCGCAATCTTCTCGCGGTGGCCGACATGTTCCTGGTTGATGGCGACGCGGATGACGTCGGGGTATTGCAGCGCGTTCTCGTACTCCTCGCCGCGCGACTTGAGCCAGCGCAGCAGATCGGCGACCGTCTCGATGCCGGAAGGCAATTCGACGTCCTCTTCCGGCTTGCCGATGCGCTCGCGCACCCAGGCGAAATAGATGAGCTTCGTGGACATTGTCTTCACTCGTCCATGATGTGCTTGAGGCCGGCGCGGAAATAGTCGTAGCCGGTGTAGAGCGTAACGAGCGCCGCGACCCACAAGAGCACCAGGCCGATCTGGGTGGTCAGCGGAAAGATCTTGTCGCCGGCCGGGCCGACCAGCAGGAAGGCGATGGCGACCATCTGGATCGTGGTCTTCCACTTGGCGAGCTGGGTCACCGGCACCGAGACTTTCAAGGCGGCCAGATATTCGCGCAGGCCCGAAACCAGGATCTCGCGGCACAGGATGATGATTGCCGCCCACAGCGACCAGCCGGCGATGCCGCCGTGTCGGTCGGTGTCGGCGGCAAGCAGGAGCAGGCAGGTCGCGACCAGCAATTTGTCGGCGATCGGGTCCAGCATCTTGCCGATGTTGGAGGTCTGCTGCCAGGCGCGCGCGAAATAGCCGTCGAAATAATCGGTGATCGAGGCGAGCAGGAAAATGACCAGCGCCGACCAGCGGGCGAAGTCGGACGACTTCAGATGGCCTTCAAGAAAAAAGCACAGCACGACCAGCGGCACCGCGACGATGCGGGCATAGGTAAGGATGTTCGGCAGGTTGAACGCGCGCTGTGCCATGTCGTCTCGGGAAATCTCCTCCGCCAGACGTACTCAAATCAGAAGCCAATGTAGGGGGTCAACAGTCGAGATTCGATTGACCAGGCAAAAATAGCATTTGTATCGGCCCGGGCCTCTGCGGCTCGTGGTCAAAACAAGTCAACCTTGCGTGCTCGCGACCAGCCCTCAGCTCTCGTGGAAGTGATTGTAGACCAGCTTCGCCACATGCTCTGAAATGCCGTCGACCTTGACCAAGTCCTCGACCGCGGCGCGGCTGACCGCCTTGGCGGTGCCGAAGGCGTGAAGCAGCGCGCGCTTGCGGCCGGGGCCGATGCCGGCGATCTCGTCGAGCGGGCTTTTGACCATCTCCTTCTTGCGCCGCGCCCGGTGCGAGCCGATGGCGAAGCGGTGCACCTCGTCGCGCAGGCGCTGGACGAAATAGAGCACCGGATCGCGCACCGGCAGCATGAAAGAGTCCCTGCCCTTGACGAAGAAGCGCTCGCGGCCGGCGTCGCGGTCCGGCCCCTTGGCGATGCCGATGGCCACCACCCGGTCCTCGACGCCGAGGTCAGCCAGGATCTGGCGCACTGCCGTCATCTGGCCCTGGCCGCCGTCGATCAGGATGACGTCGGGCCAGGCCGGGAAGCCGCCATTGCCGGCGATCAGATCCTCCTCGCCGGCTTCATCCTCGACGGCCGAGCCGGGCTGGACGTCGCCATGCTCCTTGAGCAGTCGCGAAAAGCGCCGCTGCATCACTTCGCGCATCATGCCGAAATCGTCACCCGGCGTGATCTCCGTCGAGCGGATGTTGAATTTCCGGTACTGGTTCTTCACGAAACCTTCCGGCCCGGCGACGACCATCGCGCCGACCGCGTTTGTGCCCATGATGTGCGAGTTGTCGTAGACCTCGATGCGCACCGGCGGCTTTTGCAAGCCGAAGGTCTCGGCGAAGCCCGAGAGCAGCCGTGCCTGGGTCGAGGTCTCGGCCAACCTGCGGCCGAGCGCCTCGCGCGCGTTCTGCAGGGCGTGATCGGTCAGATCCTTCTTCTCGCCGCGCTGCGGTACCGAGATCGTTATCTTGCGGCCGGCATGGGTCGAGAGCGCCTCGGCGAGCAGTTCCTGTTCCTGCGCCGTGTGAGAGAGCAGCAGCGTGCGCGCCGGCAGCTTGTCGTCATAGAATTGCGCCAGGAACGAACCCAACACCTCCGCCGGCTCCAGCGCCGGATCGGCCTTGGGAAAATAGGCGCGGTTGCCCCAGTTCTGGCCGGTGCGGAAGAAGAACACCTGGATGCAGGTCTGACCGCCTTCCTGGTGGATGGCGAAGACGTCGGCCTCCTCGACCGTCTGTGGGTTGATGCCTTGATGCGCCTGCACATGCGACAGCGCCGCAAGCCGGTCGCGGTAGATGGCGGCGCGCTCGAAATCGAGCTCTTCCGAGGCCTGCTGCATGGCGGCCGAGATTTCGGTCTTCACCTTCTGGCTGCGGCCGGAGAGGAAATCCTTGGCTTCCGCGACCAGTTCGGCATAGCCCTCATGCGAGATCTCGCCGGTGCAGGGACCGGCGCAGCGCTTGATCTGGTAGAGCAGGCAGGGCCTCGTACGGTTCTCGTAGAAGGAGTTGGTGCAGCTTCGAAGCAGGAAGGCGCGCTGCAGCGAATTGATGGTGCGGCCGACCGCGCCGGCGGAGGCGAAGGGGCCGAAATAGTCGCCCTTGCGCGATCGCGCGCCGCGATGCTTGTAGATGCCGGGCGAGACATGGTCGCCGGTCAAAAGGATGTAGGGGAAGGACTTGTCATCCCGCATCAGCACGTTGAAACGGGGCCTGAGCCGCTTGATGAGGTTGGCCTCGAGCAGCAGCGCCTCGATCTCGGTGCGGGTGACGACGAATTCCATCGTCGCCGTCTCGCGCACCATGCGGCCGATCCGGGCGGTGTGGAACCTCCCTTGAGCGTAATTGGTGACGCGCTTCTTCAGGCTGCGCGCCTTGCCGACATAGAGCACGTCGCCGGCGGCATTCATCATGCGGTAGACGCCGGGCTGGTTGGGCAGCCGCTTGACGAAGGTCTGGATCACCTCGGCGCCGACCATGCCGTCGGCATCGCCGGCATGCGGCGTCCAATCTATTGCCGTGAAGGCGACCTCGGGACCGGTCGGCAAAGCTTCGGGCTCGACGATTTCCTCCGCCGCCTCGTCCTCGATATCGGGGTCGAGATCGGGCGGCAGATCGTCGGCGGAGCCGTTGCGTCCATGTCTTTGAGCTGCGGGACTCATTCCACCATGCCTGTCACATCGGGCGTCTGCCACGCAAGATGCTGGCCGCCGTCGAGCGCGATCATCTGGCCGGTCACCGAGCGCGCCTGCCAGAGATAGCGGATGGTGGCGCCGAATTCGGACAATTGCGGGCCGCGCTTCAGGATCAGGCCTTCGACTTGGCTTTCGAAATCATCGTCGTCCTGACGCTTGTTCTTCAATGTCGGGCCTGGGCCTATGGCGTTGACGCGGATGCGCGGCCCGAGCGCCTGCGCCAGCATCTCGGTCTGCGTCCACAGCGCCGATTTGGACAGCGCATACGAGAAATAGCGCGGCGTTGGCCGCCAGACGCGCTGGTCGATGATGTTGACGATCAGCCCTTCCTGCCCTTCCGGCAGGGCGCGGGCAAAATTCTGCGCCAGAAGCGCCGGCGCCTTCACATGGATGGCGAAATGGCGGTCCCAGGCCTGCCAGTCGAAATCCTCGACACGATCGTCGACGAACAGGGAAGCGTTGTTGACCAACAGCGTGACAGGTCCGAGCGCGGCCTCTGATCTGCCGACAAGATCGCTGACGGCATCCATGTCGGTAAGGTCGGCGGCGACCACGGCGGCGCGGCCGCCCTCGCCCACGATCTTCGCCGCCAGCGCCTCAGCCTCGTTACCGGAGCGGTTGGCATGGATGGCGACGGCGAAGCCATTGTCGGCCAGATCCTCGACGATCGCCTTGCCGATCCGTCTTGCTCCACCCGTCACCAGCGCGACGGCCGTGGCTTGTCTCATCTTGTCAATCCTCAATCGGCTTCACGATTCCGGGAAGCCGGCACAATATGACGGGCCAAGCGTTAAATGCCATTTCCACCTGGGGCAGGAATGTGGCGAAGCGGCCCGGACGCGCGTCCGCCCCGCCGGATTCGGGGCATCGTTCTTGGCAATATATGTCGCCGGACCCCTTGAACCAAGCGGTGTGCAGCGCAACATATTTAGCCTGCTGACATTCGCTGTTGCGAAGATGCAACGTCAACTTTCGGCCTCATTCGCGCCGGGGAATGACCCAAGTTCAGGTTCGCTTCAGCCGCATTTCAGCACGACATTTGGAACCGTTGAACGCCAAGCCCGTTTATCTCCCCGGACGGGCCGGGGCGTTTCATGAACAAACAAGCCTAAGTGTCTTGTGGCTTAAGGAGTATAACATGAAGACCAATCTTAAATTCGCGCCGCTTGCCGCTGCGCTGGGGCTGTTCGCCTTCGCCGGTACCGCCTTCGCGGCCGACGTCGTTTCCGAGGAGCCGCCGGCTCCCGCTCCGGTTGCCGAGCTTCCGGTTGCTTCCTGGGCCGGCCCCTATGTCGGTCTGAGCGCCGGCTATGGCTTCGGCGGTCATGCCAAGCTGAAGGACCAGGGTACCAATATCGGCACCAAGGGCTTCGTCGGCGGCGTGTTCGGCGGCTATCAGTGGCAGCAGGAGAACTTTGTGTACGGTGCTGAAGCCGACCTCGGCTACAATGGCACCAAGGGTTCTTCCAACGGCTTCAGCGCCAAGTCGGGCCTTGAAGGTTCGCTGCGCGCCCGCCTCGGCTACGCCGTGACCCCCGAGATCCTGCTCTACGGCACGGGCGGTCTCGCCGCCAAGAACCAGAAGGTCACCGATGACGTTCTCGGTACCAGCGACAGCAAGGGCATGTTCGGCTGGACGGCCGGTGCCGGCACCGACATCAAGATCACGGACAACGTGTTCGGCCGCGTCGAGTACCGCTACACCGATTACGGCAGCAAGAACTTCGACAACGTCGGCAAGGTCAAGTCTTCGGACAACCGCGTCACGTTCGGCGTCGGTATGAAGTTCTAAGTCGTCGAAGCCACGACACGGAAAAGCCGGGCCTTGCGCCCGGCTTTTTTTGTGTCCGCGAAAAACAGAAGGGCTGCGAACTTCTCAGTCGGTCCTCATTTCGACCGCTTCGGCTGTTTCACCTTCGCCTTCGCCGGCAGCGTCTCGACGAAAGCCAGCGCGCGCTCGAGCCAGGAGACGAGATCGGCGTCGGTTGCCGCCCCTTCGGGCGCGACGCGGATGTAGCCTTCCATCGAGCGCCCGCCCATCTCCATCGGGCTTGCATGAGGATGTGCCGCGGCGGCCGCATGCGCGCCTTTGCCGACGCGCACCAGAAGCCCACGCTTCGAGGTGCCGATCAGCATGTTGCCATCGATCATGAAACAGGTGCCGCCGAACATCTTCTGCTCGGTGAAGGCGCGCCGGCCGAGGGCAGCGCGCAGGCGTGCGACCATCGGGTCCGGCGCGACGCTGATTGAGGGCTTTGCCATGCTCACCACTCCGAAGCGGGTGATGTCAGGCAAGCATGGAAGCGGACGGGGTTCAAGGTGGCGCGATCCTCACCTTCTCCTTGTGGAGAAGGGAGATGCTTCACCCCGGCACGCTGCCTTTCAATTCCGGAAACTTCTCGTCGAAGCGTGCAGCCCAGCGCACGAGCCGGCTGCGGCCCTTCTCCCACTGGCCGGAAAAGCGCAACGCGAGATAGCCCAGAGTGGCGCGCAGCGCCATGTGGCCGGCGGTGATCTTCTTCGGCAATTTCGGCGGGTTGGCGTTGATGAGGTCGAGCGCGGTGGCGATCTTGGTCCACTGGCGGTCGAGCCAGGGCTGGTAGACAAAAGCCTCGGGCCGCGTGCGGCGCTCATAGACCATCGACAGCGCGCAGTCGCAGATGCCGTCGGCCAGCGCCTCGAGAACCTCCGCCTCGAGCCGCTTGTCGGGATTGCGCGGGAAGAGCGCGTTCTTCGACAGCCGGTTGAGATGCTGAGTGATGGTGCGGCTGTCATGGATCGCTCGGCCGTCCTCCAGCACCAGCACCGGGATCTTGCCGAGCGGATTGGCCGAGATCAGTTCGGCGGGCTTGTCCTCCGTCTTGACCGGCACGAGGTCGACGGCGATGCCGGCGTACAGCGCCGCCATGCGGACCTTCGAACTGTAGGGGGACGTGGAAGCGTAGAGCAGTTTCGGCATGATCGGGCTCCCAGTTGTTTACGGCACTGTTGATCGATCAGGGTCCGAAGGGCAACGGCCAGCCGGCCAATCCGGATTGGCCAATGCGTCTTGCCGGCGCGGGCACCTGAAAGAAAAAGCTCCCGGAAGTTTTTGCCTGGCGGCAAAATTTCCGAGAGCTTTAGGAGGAGCGTGCGCTCCGACTTCGCTCGCTCTGACACCGAATTGGCGAGAGGGGTGCCTGGGTGGCACCCGCCCTCACCTGTTGCGCAGCCAAGCGAAGCTACGCGATTACTTCTTGGCGGCCGGCTTCTTCGCCGGAGCGGCCTTCTTCACAGCGGCCGGCGCCTTGGCGGCGGCAGCCTTCATCGGAGCCTTGGCGGCGGGCTTGGCCACGGCCTTGGCTGCCGGCTTCTTGGCGGCAGGCTTAGCCGCCGGCTTTGCCGCTGCCTTGACGGCAGGCTTCGCCGCGGCCTTCGCGGCCGGCTTAGCCGCAGCCTTGGCGGCCGGCTTCGCTGCTGCCTTGGCCGCCGGCTTCGCCGCTGCCTTGGCCGGAGCCTTGGCGGCTGCCTTCGGTGCCGCTGCCTTCTTCACTGCTGCAGGTTTCGCGGCAGCCTTAGCTGCCGGCTTCTTTGCCGGCGCTTTCGCCGCCGGCGCCTTGGTTGTCGTCTTTGCCATGCGATGCCCCTTGCGTTTTGCCTATGGTCGTGAGTGACCCGGCGTGTCTATGCATATCTGACTCGCGACTGTCTAGCCAGCGAAGCAACACAATGATTTTCAGTTATTGAATTTTGGTTACGGGAAACGCATCCCGTTGAAAAATTGTGAGCGAATCTATCACTTTCGAAGTGACGGCCCGCCGCACAGATTTTCGTGCTGCTTCTATCGCCCGATCATCCATGGGCTCACAGCATAACCTTATATCGGAATGTGAGCGCAATGCTCACAATAAAGAATGACCGGCCGAACGTTCGCTTCATCTTGTCCAGCGAAAACATCTACAGATGAACCGAGCAGGCGAACGGGCGAAAGCTTGCGGCGCGCAAAGTGAGCTTTAAGCTCATATTCAGATGCCGTGATTAAACGTCCGCCGGTCGGCGACCGCGCTGCAGGCGTCGCGCCGGCTCGGCGCGATGCAGATGGACGGCGTAGGTATCCCAGGGCGGCGAAACCGCGATCCCGGCCAGCATGCGGCCGATCTCGCCGCGATGGTAGCCGCCGTGCAGGACGACATGGGTCAGCATCTCCTGCCTCGTCATGCAGCCCTGGTCGCCATCGGTGAAGGTGAAGGCGACCGGTTCGGCAAGCTCTTGCTCCGCAACCGTTTCGAGATAGTCGAGATACCAGCCATCGACCTCGGCCAAGGCGGTGCGCAACGCGCCCGGTTCGGGCGTGTCCGGCGTGTTGTCGCTCGCATAGCCATGGGCAACGCCCTTCAAGTGCGCGGCAAAGATCCGCGACACGACATGGATGTGATTCATAAGACGGATCGCAGCGTGGCGTTCCCCGGCATTGCTCGACGGGTCCAATCCGGCAAGCTTCTCCGCGAGCTCATCATTCGCCCGGGCCTGATAGGCAAGCATGCCCTTCAGCAAGGTCTTGGCACTCATCTTCGCGGCCCCATTTGCGTTGGTGAAATGAATGTGAGTATCCTGTTTATATTCTCGGGAGACGGGCCAGCATGTCTACTCGCATTGCAAAGCCGGCTGCACGCATGCGCAAGCAGCCGCGCCAGGCGCGTTCGATCGCCACCGTCGAGGCGATCATCGAAGCCGGTGCTCACGTTCTGAGCGAGCTCGGCTGGGCGGGCTTTTCCACGAACAAGGTAGCGGAGGCCGCAGGCGTCAGCATCGGCTCGCTCTATCAATATTTTCCCGACAAGCTCGCTCTGGTCGAAGCAATACGGCGCCGTCACTTCGATCATGTGCTGTCGGTGATTCGCGAAGCGGCGGCCGACGAGAAGCCGCTCAGGCAATTCGCGCGCGAGCTGGTGCGCGGCATGATCGGCGCGCACTCGATCCATCCGACGCTGCACCAGGTGCTGCTCGACGAGGCGCCCGGCGACCGTGGCTCACGCGCCGCTCATGCCTCGTTCCAGACGCGCTATCTCGAACATTATGCGGCGGCCGTCGCGCAGTATCGCAAGCGCCGCAAGGATACCGAGACGATGGCGCGCGTGCTCTCCTCGGCGATCGAGGGCGTGATCCACAACGCGGCGCGCCGCAACATGCTCGACGCGCCGGAATTGCAGAAGCAGCTCGTCGAGCTGATCGAGGTTTATCTGTCAGGTAGCCGGGCTACCTGACCCATCGGGCGGCAAGCCAGCCTGAGTGAGCGCAAGCAGAAGAGGCCGGCGCCAACCTGCGCGCCACCGTGCGTCTTCGACCGACCACCGGCGCCGCAAATAATTTGCGCACCGCCTGTCGATTCCGCCGTGCCTCGTTCGTCGTATCATCGCAACCAACCGAACCGAAGGAATTCGAGATGCGTTTCATGATGCTGATGATCCCCGGCGGCTACGCCACCGCGGCTCCCGACGTCAGGCCAGAAGCCGAGGCCGTGGCGACGATGATGAAATACAACGAAGAGCTGAAGCGGGCCGGCGTTTTGCTCGCTCTTGACGGACTGCATCCGCCGTCCTCGGGCGCACGGGTTTCCTTCAAGGGCGGCAAGCCGACTGTCACCGACGGCCCGTTCGCCGAGGTCAAGGAAGTGCTCGGCGGCTATTGGATGATCGACGTGCGCTCGCCCGAGGAAGCCGTCGAATGGGCGCGCCGCTGCCCCGCCGGCGAGAACGACGTCATCGAGGTCCGGCGCGTTTTCGAGATGAACGATTTTCCCGAGGACGTCCAGAAGGTCGTCGACGGGTTCGATGAGCTCAAGGATTGACCACGGCTGCGACGATCGAGGCGGTCTGGCGGATCGAGCAGCCGAAGCTCGCCGCCAGGCTCACCCGCATGCTGCGCGATGTTGGGCTGGCCGAGGAGGTGGTGCAGGATGCCTTCGTTCAGGCGCTGGAGCGCTGGCCCCGCGACGGCATACCGAACAACCCGGCCGCCTGGCTGACCAGGGTCGGTACCAACCGGGCGCTCGACCGGCTGCGCCGCACCGTGCTGATCGACGGCAAGCATCGCCAGCTGGCCGTCGATCTCACCGAGCTGGAGCGCGCGATGCCCGACGTCGAGGCTGCGCTCGACGAGGATATCGACGACGATCTGTTGCGGCTGATCTTCACGTCTTGCCATCCAGCGCTGCCGGCCGAGCAGCGCGCGGCACTTGCACTGCGGATGCTGGGCGGGCTGTCGACGGCGGAGATCGCACGCGCCTTCCTGGTACCTGAGGCCACCGTCGCCCAACGCATCGTGCGCGCCAAGCGGACATTGCGCGACGCCGGCATCACCTTCGAGCCGCCCCGCGGGCAGGAGCGGCGCGAGCGCCTGGGCGCCGTGCTGGAGGTGATCTATCTGATCTTCAACGAAGGCTATGTCGCATCCTGCGGACCGGACTGGCTGCGCGCCGATCTCAGCAACGAGGCACTGCGCCTCGGCCGCTTGCTGGTGGCGCTGATGCCGAAGCAACCGGAGGCGATCGGACTGCTGTCGCTGATGGAGCTCGGCGCCTCGCGCTTCGGCGCCCGCTCCGATGGAGCGGGCAACCCGATCCTGCTGCTCGACCAGGACCGCGGCCGCTGGGACTGGTCGCTGATCCGGCGCGGTCTCGAGGGGCTGAAACGCGCGATGGCGCTCACGCCGACGCCCGGCCCCTATCAGTTGCAGGCGATGATCGCCGCCTGCCATGCCCGCGCGGTGAGCGCGGCCGACACCGATTGGATCGCCATCGCCGCCTATTACCAGGCGCTCGCGCTGGCGGCCCCCTCGCCCATCGTCGAGGTCAACCGGGCGGTCGCCGCCGGCATGGCGTTCGGGCCGGCGCAAGGACTGGCGATCGCCGATGCGCTGCGGGACGAACCGCGCCTGAAGGATACGCATCTGTTGCCGACTGTGCGCGGCGACCTTCTGGCCAAGCTCGGACGGATGGAGGAAGCCCGCGCCGAATTCCGCCGCGCCGCCGCGCTGACCGGCAATGAGCGGGAGCGCGAGCTGCTGCTGGCGCGGGCTGGAGCGATCGGCTGAGGCCAGCACAATTATCCGATCTCCCCCTTGCGGGGGAGATGTCCGGCAGGACAGAGGGGGGTGTGAAGGATCGCCGAGCTTTGAGACCGCCGCTCAAAGGGCGTTGTCGTCGGTGGTAAAAAGCCAAACTAACAAGGCTGGAGGGACAGCACCCCCCTCTGCCCTGCCGGGCATCTCCCCCGCAAGGGGGAGATTGGCAGCTTCAGCGGTAGCGCCTCTCCCCTTATCGCAGTACGCGGCAGCGGCCGTTGTAGACCATCCAGCGGTCGAAACCCGAGACGCAGAATTCGACATTGTCGCCGATCGAGGCAAAGCCCTGACCTTCCTCGATCAGGTAGAAGATCGAGCGGTCGCGGCCGTCCGACAGGTTGACGGTGGCGCGGCAATAGTGGCGACCAATCGGCCATTCGTCGCTCGCCGGCTCGTAGCGATGCTGGCGGATGTTGCGGAAATCGGTGATCGCGACGTCAGGCAGATGCGGCACGTGATGCACCTGGTAGGAGAAGCGGTCGGTGATCTTGCTCAGCACCCATGCCTCCCCGCAGACGCTGCCGTCGTCGCCGCTGTAGGTCGACAGATCGGCGGCCTCAGCCGCCTGGGTGAAGCCCAGCGGCGCGGCAAAGGGAGTGGACAGCGCAACCAGCGCGGCAAGAGCGGAATGGGCGAAGCGAGTCATGACAGCCTCTCAGGATCGATTGCACGCACTGTGCGGATTCGCTCGGCGGCGGTCAAGCGGGTGGCAAAACAATGGTTTCCGCAAAACTTCGTTCCGAAAGTCGCCGGCTAATTGGGTTGCATTGAGATGGTGCCGGCAAGCAGCAGCCCGCCGATGACGGCGATGTTGATCAGGAACGCATTGCGCAGCGCCTGGCGCTCGGGCTCCCCGCTGGCCCAGAAACGCAGCAGGATGAGGTTCGTCGCCAGCGTGAAGATGATCAGCGCCCCGGCGGCGAAGGGCCGGGCCATGCCAACAGCAAGCAGGAAGCCCGCAATGCTCGGTGCCGGCAAAGACGAACACGCCGCCAATGAGCAGAGCGCCGAACGCTTGAACGGTTTGAACAGGCATGGCGGCCTCCTTTCGACGACGTGCGTCGCTCCATTCAGTCCTCTGGGACGAAGGCCGGGTTGTAGACGACCTCCCACAGATGGTCGTCGGGATCCTGGAAGTAGCCGGCATAGCCGCCCCAGAAGGTTTTCTGCGCCGGCTTGACCACGCGCGCGCCGGCCTTGACGGCCTCGGCCATCACCGTGTCGACCTCGGCCTCGCTGCCGACATTGTGGCCGATGGTCAATTCGGTCGGGCTGCGGCCGCTCTGCGGTACCGTGGCATCCCAGGCGATGTTGGCGCGCTCGTAGATGGCGAATTTCAGGCCGCCGGCGAGATCGAAGAAGGCGACGGCGCCATGCTCGAATTCGCGGCCGATGATGCCTTCGGTCGGCAGACCGAGGCCGTCGCGATAGAATTTGAGCGAGGCCTCCAGATCATCGACGCCGAGCGTCAATACAGTGATGCGAGCTTTCATTTCTCTCACTCCTTTCTATATTCGAAACCAACGTCCGAAATCGGACCTGGTTGGCAAACGCGCCGATGGGCGCCATCAGGTTGCGTCTGTTTTGCCATGGATGACATGGCCGGCCTTGAAGATTTCGGCCAAATGACCCGCACGGACCCGGCATCCGCCGGAGCAGATCGGAGAAGAGATGCAACCGGTCCTGGCGCAGACAACCGGTTTCTTCCGGGAACGGCCCGCCGGCAAAGGCTTGGCCGATGCCTTCTCGGCGATCTGGGTCCACCGCATGGACGAGCGCGCCGTTCCGCCCATCGTCATCACGCCTGACGCGACGATCGACCTGCAATGGATCGACGGCCGCTTCCGCGTGGCCGGACCGGACAAGGAGCCGCAGATCGAGACGCCGCCGGCCGGCGCGGTGATCGTCGGCTTCCGCTTCCGGCCAGGCGCGGCCGCCGGCTGGCTCGGCGTGCCGGCCAGCGAAATCGTCGGCGGGCGGCTGGACCTCCAGGAATTATGGGGCACGCGTGCCCGCGAACTGTCGGATCGCATCAAGGCTGCGACCGATCTGCCGGCCATGCTGCGGCAGTTGGAAGAGACGGTCGGCATGCGCACCGAAGGCGGCAATGCGCTCGACCCGCAGATGGATCGGGCCTTTGGTGTCCTCGACGAGGGCCTGTCGCCGGAAACGCCCCTGGTTCCATTCCTGCAGCGCCAGTTGCATATGAGCGAACGGACGCTGCGACGCCGCTTCGAGGGCGCCTTCGGCTATGGCCCGAAGACGCTCGACCGCATCCTGCGCTTCCACCGCTTCCGGCGCCTGCAGCGGCAGCAGGGCGAAGCCTCGACCGCGCTGCTCGCCATCGAGGCCGGCTATGCCGACCAGGCGCATCTGATCCGCGAAAGCCGGCGGCTGACCGGTGTAACGCCCTCGGCGCTGGCGTTTCACGAAATCGCCGAACCGCTCTAAGTCTTTGTTTTTACGCAATTCCGGACGGAAAACCGCTACGCACTTTTCCTGGAATTGCTCTAAGCGGCGCGGTCGACCCTACTCGCCCGCCAGCCACTCGAGCGACCAGCGCGACGGTTGCCGGACGGCGAGCACCTTGTGGAGGGCGGGCAACAGGAGCTTCAATTCGCCTTCCAGCGTGTAGGGCGGATTGACCACCACCATCCCGCTGCCATCGAGACTGGGCTCGTCCGAGGCAGGCCGTATCTCGAAGGCGATGTCGAGCAGCTTCGGGATGCCGGTATCCTTCAGCGCCGCGCGGAAAGCGGTCACCGCCCTTCGATCCTTGATCGGGTACCAGAGCGCATAGATGCCGCCCGGCCAGCGCCGATGCGCCTTCTGCAGGCCCTCGACGAGGCGGGAGAACTCGCCCTCCTCCTCGAAGGGTGGATCGATGAGGACGAGGCCGCGCTTTTCCTTCGGCGGCAGCTGCGCGCCGAGCGCCAGCCAGCCGTCAAGCTCGATCACCCTTGCCTGGAAATCGCCGGCGAAAACCGATTTCAGGCGAGATGCATCCGCGGGGTGCAATTCGATCGCGGTCAGCCGGTCGTGGTTGCGCAGCAGATGGCGCACGATCAGCGGCGAGCCGGGATAGCGCTTGAGGCCGCCGCCGGGATTTTGCGCGCGCACCGCCTCCAGATAGGGCTGGAGCAGCACCGCCGCTTTTGGCTCGAGCGTCGTCTCGGCCAGCCGGCCGATGCCGCCCTGCCACTCGCCCGTCTTGCCGGCCTCCACCGAGGCAAGATCGTAGCGGCCGATGCCGGCATGGGTGTCGATGACGCGGACCGCCTTGTCCTTCTGCTTGAGATATTCGACGAGGCGCGCGAGCACGGCATGCTTGACGACATCGGCGAAATTGCCGGCGTGGTAGGCGTGGCGATAGTTCATGCGCGCCGACCTCTAAGGAGCATGATGTCGACCGAAAACCGCTTCACACTTTTCGGCATCATGCTCGTGGCGAACCGTTGCGGCCCCAGCGCGGCGGCGGCTGTGAATTGGGATTTTGCGGACGGCCGCCGCCGCGGCGCCCAAAGAGCAGCGACAGCACCAGCCCGGCAAGGCCGACACCCATCAGCGTATAGCCTGCCGGCTGCGCGCGTTCGTCGACAGAGCCGGTGCCGGCGCGCAGGATGAGATCGACCGCCCGCATGTCGATGCCGTCGGCATCGCCGGGGCCGACGGTGAAGACGTAAGGACCGGGCGTAACCTTATCGATGACGCCGGCCTCGTCGCGAAAGATCTTGTCGGGCAGTTGCGGGCTGGCCTGGCGCGGATTGTCGGTGTGATTGAAGGAGAGCGCCGATGCCAGCGCGGTGCGGCCGCCGCTCGCCGCGGTCAGCGTCAGCACCGTGCGCTGCTGGCCCGCGACGCGCTCGGCCCGCGCGGTCAAGTCGACCAGCACCCGCACCGGAGCGTCGCTTGCGGCGAGTTGCACGGTGACGGGCCGGAAGCGGCCGCCCTCATAGACGCGGTATATGCCGATCGCATGGCCGGAAAAATTGCTCATCGCCCAGGGATAGAAGATGCCGATGGCGGCACCGGCGATGAGGAGAAGGACTGAGAGGAAGCGCATTCAAACCTGTTTTCTTTCGGCTGGCGGCTGCCGCCCTTACGAGCGGTTTTTGTCTCGGGCAGCTTCGCGAACCCGCTCCATCTCGTCCAGAAACATTTCCAGGCCAAGCTCGAAAGTCTTGTCGAAGCCGCCGGTGCCGAAATAGGCACCGGCCTTCACGACGCTCGGATAGTCGCGCGCCAACTGCTCGGCGCTGACGGTGGTGACCGCCGAAGGCCCCTTGGCGTAGCCGGCCGTCTCGTCGAGGATCGCGCCCATCAGATAATAGCCGGCGGCGCGGAACAGGCGGGCGCTGAGCTCGGGGCCGAAGCCGCCATCCTCGAACAGGCCGATGATGGCGTTGAGCTTGGCGAGGCAGGGCGGCGAATTCATGCGGTAGACGACGATGAACGGCGCGAAGGCCGGATGCTCGGTGGCGACGCGGCGGAACTCCTGCATGCCGATGCGGGCCCGCTCGCGCCAGGGCAGGCTGTCGTCGGGAATGACGAGCCCGCTCATCTGCCGGTCGACCAGCGCCTCGTAGAGATGCGCCTGCGAGGGGAAGTGGTGGTAGATGCTCATCGCCTCGCAGCCGAGCCTGGCGGCGAGCTTGCGCATCGAAAAGCCGGAAAGCCCTTCCCGCTCGATCACCTCGAAGGCGGCGTCCTCGATCATCTCGCGGGACAGCTTTCCGCGGGGCCGCTTTTTTTTGCTCGATGCATCCATGGCTGCGCTTGACAACTTACACTGTAAGGTTCATCTTCCACATACCTTACATCGTAAGGCTAACAAAAACCAGAGGAGAACATCATGTCAGTCATTCGCATCGTCTCAACCGTGCATTCCTGCCTTCGTTCCGCCTCGCTCATCGCCGCCGCGGGCGTGTTTGCCACAGTGTTCGCTTCCGCGCCTGCCCGGGCCGATGATTACGACACCGCCCTCAAGGATATCCAGTCGACGATGGGCGGCGTGCCGAGCTTCGTGAAACAATTCCCGAAAGCCGGTCTGCCCGGCGCCTGGGCCGAGGTCAAGGCCATCGAGCTCAGCGACAAGACAGCGCTGACGCCAAAGGAAAAGTCGCTGATCTCGCTGGCGGTCGCGGCGCAGATCCCGTGCAGCTACTGCATCTGGTCCGACACCGAGAACGCCAAGCACGCCGGCGCCACCGACCAGGAGATCCAGGAGGCCGTCGCCATGTCGGCGCTGACGCGCCACTGGAGCACCATCTTCAACGGCATGCAGGTCGATTTCGACCAGTTCAAGAAAGAGATGGGCGGGCAGTAAGGGCTCAGACGCCAGACACCGGAGATGACGAAATGGCCCGCGGCCACGCGGGCCATTTTTTCTGGCCGCGGCCAGCCCCGTGTCCGCTCTTCAAGCGTCCCACCCTCTTGCGGCAACAGAAAATCCGTGGAAGAGCTCAAAACAGCTATCGCTAAATTAACCAGCTTTGCCATAATGAGTTGGGTGGGTGGCTGATCAATGATTCGAACATAAGCGCCACTTGCCGAGGGGATACTACTTCATGCCCATGGCTTATCGCGGCTTAAGCCGGCCCTACCCCAACAAGAATTTTCGCATGCCGACCAAGGCCCTGCCCCGTCTTTTTGTTTTGGGAACGTTGGTGGCAACTTCCGGTTGCCAATACTTCAACTTCGGCCAGTCGACTTCATTCAACGTATCGCAAAGCGGCAACGCCGCCTTGATCGACTTGAAACCAACCCGACCCACCCTGACAAAGAACCTGTCTCGCCCCGTGGTAAGGGTCAACCCTTATCTTGGGAACGCTGCTTTTATTTGCGGCCCGAGCGGCTTTGGACAGCAATCGCATTGCTTCGCCAGAAGTGCCGGGGCGCCTGCCGAGAACATCTAGACACGACGAGACAATTTCGACCACGCGTCTTAGTGGTGTTGCTTCGAGGCTCGGAGCATGAGGCCGAAGGCCTCTCCCGACATGCTTGCGCAATTCGATGGAACGCGGCTCCGGTCACAAGGCGGCCTGGAAGCAGCTTTTCATCGCTAACGAACCAGGTGAACACCCTTCACGGTTAACCACTCGCTAAGCTGCGAGGTTAACGAAACGCTAATTTAGTTGACTACCCTCGACACAGGTATATCTTTGTATGTGTTGGGTGTGCAATTTGGGCGAGCAGTCTGCGGTGGTGGCAACCGACTCGTGGATCGCGACTTAGGGGCGCAAGGGACGCTTAGCGGCGGAGACAAGCCGTAGAGCAACAAGCCCCGCAAAACTCAGAAACTTACGACGCACATCAGTGCAGGCGGTTCCGCATATGCGGAGGAATCGCCTTTGTGACCTGGTCGGGCAAGGCCCGTCCCGGAACGGTAGCGTGTGTGCGTACGAGGTTGCCATGAATAAGGTCATCAAAGTTCTGAAACCAGTCCGGTCGGGTCGAAAGAGTATCGATCGTGGCCGGGCCCTGGTCGCCGGCGGAGCGGGGTTCCTGGGTTCTCATTTGTGCGAGCGGCTGCTTTCGGACGGCTATGAAGTCATCGCCCTGGACAATTTCCACACCGGCAAAAGATACAATCTAGCCGGCATCGCGCGAGACGCCTCTTTCACCTGCGTCAGCCACGACGTTGTCGATACCTTGCCGATGGATATCGCCGTCGACGAGATCTACAACCTTGCCTGTCCAGCTTCGCCGCCCCACTATCAGGCCGATCCCATCCACACGTTCAAAACCAGCGTGCTAGGGGCAATCAACCTTCTGGAACTCGCCCGGCGCCACAACGCCAAGATATTCCAGGCTTCGACCTCCGAGGTCTATGGCGATCCGCTGGTGCATCCGCAGCCCGAAGGCTATTTCGGCAACGTCAACACCCATGGCCCGCGCGCCTGCTACGACGAAGGCAAGCGCTCGGCCGAAACGTTGTTCTTCGATTATTCGCGAACCTACGGCCTCGATATCCGGGTCGCGCGCATTTTCAACACCTACGGGCCGCGCATGCAGCCCGATGACGGACGCGTGGTGTCCAACTTCATCGTCCAGGCGCTGCGCGGAGACGATATCACCGTCTATGGCAACGGCACGCAGACGCGCTCCTTCTGCTATGTCGACGACCTCATCGAAGGGTTCGTGCGGCTGATGCGGTCGCCGGCGGCGCCGAAACATCCGGTCAACCTCGGAAACCCCGGCGAATTCACCGTCATGGAACTGGCCGAACTCGTCCTCGACTACACCAATTCCCGCTCGCGGATCGTGCACAGGCCGTTGCCGGTCGACGATCCCCGGCAGCGCAGGCCCGATATCACCTTTGCCGAGCAACAGCTCGGCTGGCAGCCAAAGATCGCGCTGAGCGAGGGGCTGGCTTACACCGCCGGCTATTTCGAAGCCCTGCTGGGCCGCCAGCAGCCCGGGACCTCCCGCGGAGGCCATTTGTCCTCCGGCGAGGCTTTGGCGCTATGAGTGGCCGCCCAATCCTGGTGACGGGCGGCGCAGGCTTCATCGGCAGCCATACCTGCAAGCAACTGGCCGCGGCCGGTTATCTGCCCGTGGTCTACGACAATCTCAGCCGCGGCAACGAGAAGGCGGTGGCCTGGGGCCCACTGGTGGTCGGCGATATCCGCGACCGCGACGCGCTCGAGCGAGCCATCGCCATCCACCGGCCGCAGGCGGTCATCCATTTCGCCGCGCTTGCCTATGTCGGCGAGTCGGTCAGCGATCCCGCGGATTATTATTCGGTCAATGTCGCCGGCACGATCGCCGTGCTCGAGGCCACGCGGGCGAACGGCATCGGCAACATCATCTTCTCCTCCAGCTGCGCGACCTATGGCATGCCCGAGACGCTGCCCGTGCGCGAGACCTCGTCGCAGAACCCGATCAGCCCTTACGGCCGTAGCAAGCTGATGGGCGAACAGATCATCAGGGACCATGCCTCGGCTTACGGCACGAAATACGCAATCCTGCGTTACTTCAACGCCTGCGGCGCCGACCCCGACGGCGAGCTTGGCGAATGGCACACGCCGGAAACCCACCTCATCCCCAGGGTATTGATGGCGGCGTCCGGCATGATCGAGGCGATCGAGGTCTTCGGCACCGACTACGAGACCGCGGACGGCACCTGCGTGCGCGACTACGTCCATGTCAGCGACCTCGCCCGGGCGCATCTCAAGGCCCTGCAGCATCTCGAGGCCGGCGGCAAAAGCCTTGCGGCCAACCTCGGCACCGGCCGCGGGGTCTCGATCAGGCAGATCATGGAGGCGGTCGAGCGGATCGCATCGCGGCCGGTCCCGGTCATGTACAAGGCGCGCCGTCCTGGCGACCCGGCAGGGCTTTTCGCCGACCCCAGCCTTGCCCGCGAGCAGCTGGGCTTTGTGGCACAACTTTCCGACATCGACACCATCGTCAGGACGGCCGCCCCCTTCTTCGGGCTCGGCCCGGCCTTGCTCAATTCCGGCGCTTCGGCCGCCCTACCGCGCGCATTGCGCGTGCCGCGTGGCGCGAACGTCAATCAGAAACGCCGGCCCGCAAGGCCGGCGGTCGGCCCTGTGAGTAATGTGTCGGGGCGTGGGCTCGCTGAGTTCGGCTAAGGCCGGCTCAGCGAGCCACCATTTTTGGAGGTCCCGGGGCTCACCCTGCGCCTTCCTCGACGCCTAGAAGGTTTCACCGTTTCACGGAAACGGCGAAACGCTCTATCTCTTTGTTTTTACGCAATTCCGAACGGAAAACCGATCACACTTTTCCTGGAATTGCTCTAAAGCGCGTCACGCTGAACCGGATTCAGGCGACGCGCTTTAAGTCTTTCTTTGATGAAGTCGTTGCCCCAGACCGCTGGGCGGCATGCATTAGCTCTTGGTGTCGATGAGCTTGCGGGTCTCATCGAACTGCGCGCCCTTGGTGTTGCCCGCCTCGAACTTCCGGTGTTCGTCGGCGGGATCGTCCTTGGCGTGCTTGAAACCGTACCAGGCGCCGTCCGGGTCCTTGCGCTGCTCGATATTGCCGTTCTCGACACGGTGACTGTAGCAGGTGCGCCGCGGCTTGGTCTTGTATGTCTTGGATCTCCAGGCAAGCTCCATGCACATCTTGCCGGTGTCGGTCACCAGCCAGCGGCCCTCGGCGACCGCGGATGAGTCCTGTCCAGCCGTCCATGCCTGGAGGTGTCGATCCATCCCGAAATAGGCCGCGCCATTTTCCCAGTTCCAAGTGCGATCGGCGTAGAGCAGCTGCAACTCGAAGGCCGTCGGAGCGATGTCCGGCTTGGCGGCCACCTCGACAGGCGCATTGCTCTTGGTCGCTTCGGCGGTGCTGAACAAGGCAAGATGGCCGCAGACGGCCATGAGCAAAACCGTCCAAACGCGCCTGATAGGCTTGCCGCCCCTGCCCGGCGCGACCGAACCCGGTTTGGATGGCAAAGTGGTCCTGGCTGTCGTCCCGATGATTGCTCGCATATCCATAGCCCCCTCTCGACCCTGACAAGGCCAGGTCGAGGAATCACGATCTGGAAGAGTTTCTTCGGGCTTTCCGCGATCCGTCACGATGCCCGGGCCTGTCGGCCCGATGGCGGCGCGGTCAGCGCCCTTGAACTTATTAACAGCGGCGCGCGTTGCGATGTCAACTCATTCCAAGTCTAAGTGGTCGCCGCAAACCCTTAGCTGACCACGGATATTACAATCTTGTGTTGTTGTGACGCTGTTTGGCGATGTGTTGCGTCAAAACAACTTCGACCAGAGGGGCGGCCTTAGATGACAGGTGACGCGCGCTGTTCGACATGGTGACGGTGTTTTCGCTGCACAGGCTGACCGCGCTCTGCTGGGACGAGGTCGTGCGCATGCGGCCGCGCTCGCCCATGCGCTGATGCCTGGGGGCGATGATCGACAGGTCGTTGCTGCCTGATCCATCGATGCTGGCGTAAAACATCATGACGGGATGATCGACCACCTTGGCAAGACTGCGACCAAGCTTGTGGATTCGGATACGATGCTGGTCTATAGGATCACGCGCCCCGTGACGGCGCGCCGCTCAAGGCGCGCCGGCGAAGCAATCCGCGATAAAGGCGTGAATTGTCGAGCCACCGGACAAGCCGCACCAACGCGGCGGTGGCGCCATCGGAGAATTGGTTGAAGCGAGCGATATCGATAGTCGTCACTCTGGCGCTGCTGGCGTGGCTTGCCAGCGACCAACGCTGGAAGATGGTCGGCGATGCCTTCGCCAGCATCACGCCCGGCGCTTTCGCGGCGGTCGCGGCGGCGCTGTTCGTCACCTATGTGCTCAGGGCGCTGCGCGTCTGCGACGAGTTCCGCGACGACGTGAACGGCCGCTTCGGCGCCGTGCTTCGCGTCATCCTGATCCACAATGCGATGATCAACGTCGTGCCGTTCCGCGGCGGCGAGACGGCCTTCCCGATCCTCTTGCGCCAGGTGTTCGGGGTATCGATCATGCGCGCCAGCGCCTCGCTGCTATGGTTCAGGCTGCAGGACGCTTTCGTCGTCGGCGTGCTGGCCTGCCTGGTCTGGCCGGGCCTGCATCCGGCGCTCAGGGCCGCCGGCATCGCGGCGCTGATCGCCGTCGCCTGGTATCTGCCGCGCTGGGCACGCGCGCCGCATAACTGGACGGCCGGCGGCAGGATCGTCTCGAAGTTCGGCAAATTGCGCGACATCTTCACCGAAGCGACGGGACGCTCGCGCTATGGCTGGTGGTGGACGATCGCCAACTGGGCGCTGAAGCTCGGCGTGCAGGGCTGGCTGCTCGCCATGCTGCTTAACACCTCGTTCCAGACCGCCTTTCCCGGTGCTGTCGGTGCGGAGGCGGCCGCCATCCTGCCGGTACAGGGCGTCGCCGGCTTCGGCACCTATGAGGCGGGCGCGGCGGCGGCACTGCTTTATTCCGGCATCGCCATGAAGGACGGCCTGCAGGCGGCGCTGGCGCTGCATCTCTTCATCCTCTGCTCGGCAGTCGCAACCGGTGCGATCGCCTGGCTGTTCCCCTCGAAATCGACGCTGCCGGAAACCCCGACGGCGGGACCGGCAAGGAAATGACCGCCATGAACGTGCTTCCCATTCCGGCTTCCGGATTGCCCGAGGGCGCCGTCATGCCCGAGCACAAGCTCTCCATCGTCATCCCGATGTACAACGAGGCCGACAATGTCGAGCCGCTGTTGGTGCGGATCCATCAGGCGATGGAAAACTACAGCCAGCCCTGGGAAGTGGTGCTGGTCGACGACGGCAGCACCGACGCCACTCCCGCCGAGATCCGGCGGCTGGCGGCCCAATATGGGCCGCATGTGCATGGCGTGGAGCTGGTGCGCAACTACAAGCAGACCGCCGCTATGCAGGCCGGCCTCGACGTCGCGCGCGGCGACGTCATCGCGACGCTCGACGGCGACCTGCAGAACGATCCGTTCGACATTCCCCGCATGGTCTATCGCCTGCTGACCGAGGATCTCGACCTGGTCGCCGGCTGGCGCAAGGACCGCAAGGAAGGGTTCTGGATGCGGCGCCTGCCCTCGCGCATCGCCAACAGGCTGATCGCGCGCGTCACCGGCGTTAAGCTCAAGGACTATGGCTGCAGCCTGAAAGTGTTCCGCGGCAGCGTCATCCGCAGCGTGCGGCTCTATGGCGAGATGCACCGCTTCATCCCGGCGTGGCTCGCGACGGTGACGACGCCGCGCCGCATCTCCGAAGAAGTGGTGACGCATCACGCCCGCATCCACGGCCAGTCGAAATACGGCATCTCGCGCACCTTCCGCGTGGTGCTGGACCTCGTCTTCATGTTCTTCTTCCTGCGCTACCGCACCAGGCCCGGACATTTCTTCGGCGGCATCGGCATCGTGCTCGGCGTGCTTGGCTCGCTGATCCTTGCCTATCTGTTTGCGATCAAGGTTTTCTGGGGACAGGATATCGGCACCAGGCCGATGCTCATCACCGGCTTCTTCCTGGTGATCGCCGGGCTGCAGGCGGTGACGTCGGGCGTGCTCGCCGAAATGCTGTCGCGCGTCTATCTCGAGGCCAATGGCGCGCTCGCCTATGTGGCGCGGCCACAGCCCTCGCATGGCGAAGGCGACGGTTGGCATTGGCCGAGCAAGCCGGCGGCCGTCAAGGCGACGCCGCGCCGGAAATGATTTCCCACCGCCCGTCCGCCGGCACCGCAACGCGCGGGCGACCGGAGGGCAAGAGGTGGCACGCTGACGGCGAACCGTCCCCGTGCCCCACGATCACGTCGTGACACCGGGGCTGCGAAACTGCCCGGCCTAATTTAGCGCGCCCGGCAGGCCGAGCGCTGACCGAAGCCGCTCGGGCCGCAGATCCACGGCGAGTGGCCAAGCAGCGGACCGACGCCGCCCATGTTGTAGGAAATCTTGACCGGCACGGGCAGGCGAGCACGCTGCGGCCGCACGAAGGCGGCATAGGCCTCCTCGCGGATGCGCATCACACTGGACATCTGCGTCAGCGACTTGCGGTGAACGCGATGCAAGCGCTGCTGCTTGAGGTATCGCACCTTCTTGGCGGCGATGTGGGCTGCCGGGGTGATGCCGACCGAACTGGTCTTCATCGTGTCCATGCTCTGGCAACCGGACACCATCGAGGCCAGTGCAATGGCGACAATGGCGCAAGCATACCTTTTGCCGATAGTCACTTCTGCATTCATGAAATTATTCATTCTCGTCCCCTGCCACGAAATAGGCGTTTCTTCAGCGCGGATATACTTCTCTTTCCTTGGCCTTCGCGCGGCGCGAACGGCCAGAAGCCATCCGCATCGTGGCTTAATATTAAACGGTACTTATTAAATTTCGCGCAAACGACATGATGAGCGCGATCTTGCGGCGCAACATCGGATACGATTCAAATTTGAACTATTGCGCAAGGCGACCCGGTCGTTGCGCGAACAATTGTTCTAGCGACAGGCCTCGACGAACGGACCATCGAACCATATCGCACCATTGCCGTAGAGGCTGGCTCCGATGTCGTCGATGGAGCCGGCATCTTTCTCCTCGATATGGAGCTTGGCGGTAGCCTGTACTTGTCCGTTTATTTTGACATCCTTGATGAAAATGTTGCGGTCACCGCCCTTTGCGTCTCCGGCCCAAAGGTCGTTTACAAAGCGAAGCTCGATCCTCTGGGGATCCGGCACGCTGCTGATATCGACGTCAAATGGCGTGGTATGGGAGGACGCCTCCTGCAGCTCCTTGACGATGGCTTGGGGTGTCGATGCCGTGCTCTCCTTGCCCCGGATATCCAACCGGCTGATGACCTTGCCGTTGACCAGGACGTCAAGCGTCGGTGGTCCCCGATAGTTCGTGCCGGCAGCGTCGAACTCGATATTGGTAGCGGCGCAACGTGAGGTGTCTTTCTTCTGGAAGGCAACCATGTCGGCAACTCGACGCCTCTGCGACTGCACCCATCGTGCGATCGGTTGGATCAAGGCGTCCCGGGCGCCCACGTCACCGGTGAAAAGATTGGCCTTTTCACCGGGATCGGACTTGAGATCATATTGTTCGAGCTTCCCGGTGGAGGAATTGAAGAGGACCTTGCTGTCGTTCTGGCGATAGCCGAACTGATATCCGTTCCAAGGCGCAAAGAAGAATGTCCTGTTCGGGCGCTGTTCGCTGAACAGACTGCGGCCCTGCCATGACTTCGGAAGCGGATGGCCAAGGATGTCGAGGATCGTGGGCGCGATGTCGATGATCCCGCCGACCGAATGATCGAGGTCGCCATGGAACAGATGCCTGTTGATCATGATGAGTGGTATATGGACGTTCTCGTCGTAGAGCGCGCTGGCATGGACGTAGGTGCCATGTTCGCCGAACGCCTCGCCATGGTCTCCCAAGATGACCACGAGCGTCGAATCCAGCTTGCCGGACCGATCGAGGGAATCGAGGACATTTCCGAGTGCTGCATCGCCTATCTTCAACGCATTGAGATATGCATTGAACTTCTCGTCGTCGGCATAGTGCGTCTCAGTGCCGGATACGGATGAGAGTGCGCGCGCCGAGAACATGGGATTGTTGACGATGTAGGGGTAGTGGGTCATCGCCGTGAACATGATGCCGAAGAACGGCTTCTCCGGATCGGCATTCATCCAGTCGGAGATCGATTGCGCGGAGCAGAAGTCGCTGATGTAGTCGAAATTCTTCCATTCCTTCGTACTGAGCTTGAACGTAGGCTCGGCACACTTCTGCCCTCTGAAATCCTGGACGACGTCAAGACCTTTATTGAGCAGGAACTCATCGACGCGCTGGAAGCGTGAATCCGCACTCCAGAAGAAGGCCGTGCGAAAGCCGCTTGTCGACAACGTATTGGAGATAGAATCTAGCCGGAGGTATGGGTGACTGTACGTCATTCCGTAGTACGAAATGTCGTTGTACATCGAGCTAAACAGCGAGAATAACGTATAATTGGTGGACGGCGCATTCGCATAGATATTGTCGAAGCGAATCGATCTATCGGCATATCTCTTTATGGTCGGCGTGACAGGATACTTGCCTCCGAAGGTCTCCACATATCGTGCGGGCACCGATTCCATCATGAAAACAAGCACGTTCTTTATCGAATTCGGTGAAGGCGCCTTGAAGCGCGATGTTTCGGGCGGACGTTCACCGACCGTGGCGACATCGGTGTTGTCGGTGCTCGTCTTCATGGTCAGGACGACGGGCGTCTCGTTGAACATGGCCGATTCCGCGAAATGGACGATCGGGTTCTCGATCTTCGCGGCCGGCAGGGCTTCCGCCGTCACGTAGGAGCGCGTGCTGTAGAGCGCGGCGCCGAAACACACGACGACCGCGGCAAGCACGACCCGTTGGATCACCGGCGCAAGCTTGAGTGAAAGTCGGGCGGCCGCCTGCCCGAGGGCAAGCGTCAACAGCCCCGAGATGGATATGATCGAGAGATCGAACAGGCTGAACGCATCCCCCATTGCATTCTTGGCGTCCTCGTTCTGGAGAAAATCGCCGTAGACCAGCCACTGGAAGGTGAACGGCTCACCCAGGATTTTGACCAGATTGATGTTTGCGAATCCCCAGCAGATCGAGACGACCAGCGCAGAGTAGAACAGAGCGAGGATAGCGCCAGTTGCCCATCGGCTGGCTTTCGCGGCAAACAGGCACGACAGAGCGACCGCGGTCAGGCTCGCGAGGAAAATCTGGTCGTGGTAGCTTGAGGCCACCCCGAGGGGAACCGCTTTCAGAAACCCTTGAAGCGTTGTCTGCGGGTCGACGACCATGCTTCGGAAAGCACCGAGAAGCAGCCACGCAAACAGCACGGTGAAGACGACAATCGAACTGGCGCGGGCAAAGCGCATTTTGTCCACGGACTGGTTATGCATTTTCATCGGCCCTCGTGCCAACGAGCTACCTGGAGTTGTTGTCCCAGCCGGGGTCGAAATAGAAATTGCGCGAGCCGATGTCGCCCATGCCGGCGCCGGATATCACATAGGCGATCCTGACGATGCGAAAACCGCCGGCCCCCTGCTGCAACCCATAGATACCCTCAAGCCCGCGATCGTAGAAACCCGCGATCGGGACGCCGAGCGCGATCAGCGCGAGACAAGCATGCAGGGCGAGTTTCGCGGCGTTGGCGCGCAGCGAAATCCCGTTCTCACGAACATGCCTGGCAATGATCACCGTGACGAGCAGGCCATAGAGGAAGGCATTGAAGGCGGCGAACCAGTAGAAGCCGGTGGCATCGAAAGGATGTTTGACCAGCAGCACCGGCAGGGCCGCGCCAATCGCCAGCACGACATAGGGCGCGAAAGCGCGCGCGGGCAGCAGCTGCTTCGGGCCGCTGCCCTTCGGCGTGACGCGGAAATCGACGAAGGATCTGGTGATATAGTCGCGCACAGCCGACAGCGTGCCCCAGAGCACCCACGGCCAGCGGGCGAAGAACAGGAACAGCGTGCCTTCCCAACTCAGCGTCTTTGCCGTCGTCGGCCGCGACAGGCCGAAGGCCTTGAGCATGATCACCAGCCCGACCAGCGCCACCGAATTCGGCGCATAGTGGAAGACGAATTCGGCATACATGACGTTGGCGAAATTGCGCCCCGTGAACAGCGCATAGATCGGCATCACATACATCATCAGCGCAAAGACCGCGAACAGCGGATACCAGAGCTGGCAGAACAGGAACTGGAACTTCAGCCGCGGCGTCAGCTTGGCGAAGTATTTCGGCGTGTATTCGAGCAGGATCGTCACCAGGCTGCGCGACCACTGGAATTCCTGGGTGACGAGATCGGCGAAGGTCTGCGGGCCATCGCCGTTGGCGATGGCGTCGATGGCATGCACGCCGCGCCACCCGGCGGCGTTGATCAGCATCGAGGTGGAATGATCCTCGGCCAGTTCCGGGCCAAGGCCGCCCGCCTCGCGCAACGCCCGCGTCCTGACGGCGTAGTGCGAACCGATGCAGAGTGGCGCGCCGCCGCCTGTGTGGCCGGACTGCAAGGGGCCGTGGAACATGCCTTCCGGGAACAGTCGGCCACGGGCCGCCCAGCTTTCGTCGGCATTGTTGTCGCAGATGCTGGGCGCCGAGACATAGCCGACGCCGGGGTCGGCGAATGGATAGAGGATTTCCCTCAGATAGGTCGGCGTGGGCACGTGGTCGGCGTCCATCTGGGCGACGAAGTCGTAGCGCTCGTAACCGTAGTGATCATAGAAGAAAGCCAGATTGCCTTCCTTGCAGCGGGTCCGCCGCGGCCAGGTCTTGCGGTGGTAGTCCTCGCGGCCGCGGCGCGTCGAAATCAGCACGCCATGCGCGTCGCACCAGGCAATCGTTTCCTCGCCGGGATCCTCGTCGGCAAGCCAGGTGTCATGCGGATAGTCCTGCGCCAGCATCGCCTCCAGCGTACGCTGGACCACCGCAAAGGGCTCGGACGGCGCCTTGGTGACCACCATGGCGACGCGCGAACGCTTCGGGATCGCGTGCAGCTTCGACGACTTCCGCGAGGCATGAACGTTGAGCAGGAAATACATCGGCATCAGGGTGAGCCAGGCCAACACTATGGTGGCGAAGGCAAAGGGCCCGACATGGTCGATATGCGCGGGTCGCAGCCACCAGGACCAGAAGATGATCAGCGTGACGAACCAGAAACCGAGGCCCAGCCGCAAGAACAGTTCCTGGCGGGGGGTAAGAACAGGCACAAGGTAAGGACCCTTGGGGCCAAGTCCGGTCGAAACCTCGGCAGCCCGGTCCAATGACCTCGTTTTGCCGCCGACAACAACGGCATCCGCAGATACGCCCATACTACCCGCCGCCCTGCTCGCCCGACCAAGCCGGCCGAACGCATTTACCCCGCCATAGAATCAGTGAGCGCTAATGCAGAGTCAACAAAATTAGTCTTTCGTTAACCAAGCTTATTGTGAACTGGTTAACCTAACCCCTTGCCTCCACACCCTTTTGCCCTACCGGGCGATGCCGTGGCGGCCAACCTTTGCCGGCTTTGAACAAGCACCATCCCCACGCCGGGCGGCAGACTATCTCCGTTATTAACCATGCCGGCGGCGATAAGGTTAAGTAACGGTTAATTGCGCTTGACTCTGATCGAGCATAGGCTCTTATATGAGGAAGGGTTAATATCGTAACGTTGACGCGAATTTGTGAGTATCGCGGCGACATCGTCTCAAAGTCCAGGTATAGGGCTTGGGAGACCGCAATAGTGGACGGCACAGCGTGAAACGCGCCAGTCCCAGTCGCTCAGAAAACCCGCATTTCACGTCGGCAGACCGATATTTGGGTTTGCGTGCCGGTTTGGGTCGGCACGTCGTGGCAAGCTTCAAGGTCCGGCGGGATGTTGAAGCCATGGGAGGCGGATATGAAACTCTCCACAGCAACCGCGCTTGTGTCGGCGCTCATTCTCGGCGTGGCCTTACCGGCATCGGCCGGATCGCCGCCCGGGACGGACCCGATCAAGACGAGCTCGGCCGCGTCGGCGTTCGGCTCCTACGATCCTTACGGCGATTTCAGCAATGACAAGTCGGCCAGCATCGAGGAATTGTTCCTGCCTTGGGAAGACGTCGATTTGTCGACGCTGCCGCTGGCGGACGCCTATGCGCAGCAACGCGGCCGCTCGCTGCTGATCACCATCGAGCCGTGGACCTGGTCGAAGGACTGGCGCATCACACCGCCTGAATTGCGCAACGGCATATTGGGCGGCAAATACGACGCCAACATGCAGGCGATCTGCAACCTGGTCGGGCAGATGAAGAGCCCGGTCACCATCCGCTGGGCCCAGGAAATGGAAGACACCAATGGCCGCTTTACCTGGGCCAACTGGGCGCCGAAGGACTGGATCGCCGCCTACAAGCGCGAGGTTGATCTCTGCCGCAAGGCCGCGCCCGCAGCAAAATACATGTGGTCGCCCAAGGGTATCGAGGGCCTTGAAAAATACTATCCCGGCGACGACTACGTCGACGTCATCGGCCTGTCGGTGTTCGGCTTGCAGAAGAAGGACAATGACGAAGTCGGCCGCGACCGGACCTTCGAGGAAACGTTGAAGCCGGGCTACGACCGCGTGGCCAAGTTCAACAAGCCTGTGGTCGTGGCCGAGCTCGGCTATGTCGGCAAGCAGGACTATGTTTCGAAATGGGCGGATGATTCCCGCAAGTCCTACGCGGAGTTCCCGGCCCTGACCTCGGTCGTCTACTTCAACCAGAAAGAAGTGTGGCCGTGGCTGGGTGGCTATGGGCTGCCCGACTGGCGGGTGACGCAGCACGTCCTGCCATAGGGCATGGCAAGCATGCCCGTCCCGGTCAGGTGGGGACGGGCTCCAGCTAAAGGTGTTAAAGTGGGTTGCCGCCGAGCTGGCTCGGTGGTGGGTGAACAGTGTTGCGTAATCAGTCCGCGGAGTAAAATCGTGAAAAGTGCAGTGGGGAAGTTTGTCGGAGCGGCGCTCGCCTGCTCCGTTTTTGTTGTCGGCCTGCAGGGTGCGGCAATGGCCAAGGCCGCGAACAGGATCGACGACAAGGCGGCGAAGGCCGCCGCCGTTTCTGACGAAGGCGTCTATCAGCTCTACAAGAACCGTTCCTGGCGCTGGGGCAATCACGGCGCGGCATATTTTGCAGTGCAGAAACGGCAGTTCACGGCCTGGTCCACTCAAGGTGGCAAGAGCTACGGCGAGGGTATCTGGTTCATCCCCGGTAGCGGCAAGCTGTGTTTCCGGGCAACTTGGCACGGCTCATGGGGCGCCAAGACGTCCTTGAGCTGCTTCGAGCATCGCCAGGCCGGCAAGGTGATCTACCAGCGCAAATCTGCCAACGGAGATTGGTATGAGTTCAGGGACCGACACGGCAAATCAGACCTGCGCAATGGCGACTACGCCAGCAGGAAGGTGAAACGCTTCAAGGCGAAGTTCTAATCTCTCCCCACACGGAAACACGCATCTCTGTCGGCGCGAAATAGCGCAATTGCCGAGCACGGCGATTTCGCGCAACGGTCGTCGCGGCTGAAATGACCGTATGAGCTGATGCCGGGGGCTAACGAGACAGTGCTGATTACCGGGGCACGCGCGCCGGTGGCGCTGCATCTGGCGCGCCTTCTCCACGGCGCGGGTCATAGGGTTATCCTGGCCGACACGCCGGCACGGCCCATCGCGGCGGCGAGCAAGGCCTGCGCGCGCTATCATCGATTGCCGCCGCCGCGCTTCGAGCCGCGGAGCTATGCCGACGCGGTGGAGGCGCTGATACGGGCTGAGGGCATCGGCCTCGTCATCCCGACCTGCGAGGAAGTCTTTCACCTTGCGCTCGCCTGGCGCGGCAGGACCATGCCGACAAGAGTGTTCGCCCCCGATCTCGGGTTGCTGGCGCAGGTTCACAACAAGCACGGCTTCATCCGGTTGGCTGAACAGCTTGGCCTGGCGGTGCCGGAGACCACGCTTCTCAATTCCCGCGACGATCTGGAGGCGGTGCGTGGCCGCTCGCGCGACCTGGTGTTCAAGCCGGTCTGGTCGCGCTTCGCCAGCCACGTTCTGCTGCGTCCGACGCCGGATTTCCTCGATGCGATCGCGCCCTCGCCCGCCATGCCCTGGGTGGCGCAGCGTTTCGTCGAGGGCGAGGAGATCAGCGCCTATGCGGTGGCGCGCGACGGTCAGCTCAAGGCGCTGGCGCTCTACCGCTCACTCTATCGCGCCGGCAAGGGTGCCGGCATCTTCTTCGAGCGGGTCGAGGACGCGGCCGCGCGCGAGCTTGTCGAGCGCGTCGTCGCGGGCACCGCGTGGACCGGGCAGATCTCCTTCGACCTGATGCGCGAGGCGGATGGCCGCGTGCTGCCGCTCGAATGCAACCCGCGCGCCGTGAGCGGCCTGCATTTCTTCCGCGATCCGGCACGCTTCGTGGATGCCGCGCTCGGCGAGGGTCCGGAAGTCACGCCCGACGTCACCGCGCCGCAAACAGTGCAACTCGCGATGTGGATTTATGGATTGCCGGCGGCGCTGCGTTCAGGCGGCCTCGCCCACTTTCGCAAGGCGATGCGCGAGGGCGAGGAGTTGCTCGATTGGCCTGGCGATTCAGCGTCGGTCAGGGCGCAATGGGCGGCGCTAGCGGAGATCGCGGGCGTGGCGTTGCGCCAAGGGATCAGCCTGCAGTCGGCGTCGACGCGGGATATCGAGTGGAACGGGACGAATCGGTGACGTCGGCGGGACAGCACCCCCCTCTGGCCTGCCGGCCATCTCCCCCGCAAGGGGGGAGATCAGCAGCTCCGCCGACGGCGCCTTTCCTGCAACGTCGATGATTGGCGAAAGCGGTCGCGACATCCAATCTCCCCCCTTGCGGGGGAGATGTCCGGCAGGACAGAGGGGGTGTGAAGGAATGCAACGTTGCCGTCGTATCAACCCTGCTTCACATAAAGCTGTAGGCCTAACGCCTTGAGCACCGCCAGCAATGTACTGAGCGGTGGGTCGCTGTCGCTCAAAGCCTCGTCAAGCGCCTCCGGTGTCATTCCAGCTTTTCTTGCAACGGCATTCATGCCGATAGAGCGTGCCACACTGCTTAGGGTATGGGCGACACCGACGGACTCGCCATCCTCAAATGCCGTCTCGATAAAAGCCAGGCGGTCTTCGGGGGTCTTGAGATAATCAAGAATATCGAAGCGTGTCGTCTCAAGGGGCATCGCACTATCTCCAGCTCCTCGCACCTTAGCTTATATCTAAAGCTCGATCTCATACACCCTCGACTCGCTCGCCGCCCCCGGCATCTTCCCCTCCATGATCGCGGCGATATCGCGGCGCAGGAAATCGAGCGGGCCGATCACTGGCAAGGCCTGCGGCGGCAGCCGAGCGTTGTCGCTGGCCGATTTCAACACACGGCGGTCCTGATGCAGGGCGATGGTGAAGAGCGGCTTGAAGGCAAGCGCCTTCAGCTCGCCGAGCAGGCCCTGGCGCCGGCCGATCAGCCAGCCGATGCCCTCGACGGTGCGCTCGTCTGCCTGGCGAAGATGGAAGGTGGTGGCCAAAACCAGCCCGTCCTTGCCCCAATATTCGAGCTCGGCGATGCCGGGATGACGGAAGCGGCCGATGGTCTTCGCACGCTCGCCTTCCAGCAGCCGGCTGATCAGACCCTGCTGGCGGTCCTCGCCGGAATAGCTGGCCTCGACCCAGCCCTCGCCGCCGGTCACCTCGACCCGCACAAGGTGGCGCTTGGAGGTGAGGCCGCGCAGCAGGCCCTTATGGGTGAAGTGGGTGTGGGTGGCATCGAGGATGTTTTCCGCCGCGTCGATCACCGTCGACTGGGTCGATGAGCGCACCCGCCGCACGATGATGTCCCTGCCCTGCATGCAGTGCAGGTAAGGTTCGCCTTCGGGCGCGCCGGACGAGATGAAGACCACGCCGTCGCGCTCGATCGCCGCGTAGCGGCGGACGCGGTAATGCGGCATGGCGCCGACATGGCCTGGGATCGCGGTGCAACGGCCTTCGCCGTCATAACGCCAGCCATGGTAGGGGCATTCGATCTCGCCACCGACGATCTTGCCGGTCGACAGCTCGACCAGCCGGTGAGGACAGCGGTCGAACAACGCGGCGATGCCATGCGCCGAGCGGAACAGCACCACGGGCTGACCGTCGAACAGGATGCGCCTCGGCCGCCTGCCGATGTCGGCGGACAACGCCACCGCCTGCCAATGATCCTCCCCGCGGCGCTCGCTCACAGTTCGAACCTCCTGAGCAGGGGAATGCCGACCAGCGCCAGCACCGTCTCCATGACGCGGACCGCTATCCGCCGACGGCGTGGAAGATGTCCGGCATAGACGGCGTTGTACTCGATCGCGGCGACCGCGCCGCGCCGCCGTTTGAAACCAGCGGCACCGGCGCTCATATTGAAGAACAGGCCGCGTGCCGTGGCGTGGTCCTGCGCCACAGCCATCATCATGCGATAAAGCCCGTCGGCCACCGGCAGGCCCGTGTCGTAGCCGACGATGGGCTGGGTCAGCGTGCCGCCGTTTTCGAACAGGCCGGTAACGGCGACCAGCTCGCTGCCCGGCCTGCGCAACCCCGCCATGCTGATGATGCCGCGCCGGTGCATCTCGGCGATGTAGCGGGCGGTGTAGTGCGGATTGAGCGGCGTGTATTTGTCGAGGTAGAGCATATCGTAGAGCTGCTCGGCGCGGGCATAGTCGGCCTCGGCAAAATCGCCATTGCCAACCCACTCGAACGGTGTCGCGCGCAGGCGGGCGCGATCGCGCTTCATGTCGCGCGTCATCGCCGGCGCCGCGCTGCGGTCGGCGAAGATGTAGATCTGACGCGCCGCCAGCATGCGGAACCCCTCGGCCTTCAAGGCGGCAATGGTCGCCGGATCGGCGATATCGTTCAGCGAGCGGATGACGATAGCGCGATCGGGGAAACGCGCGGCCAGGGCCGCGCGCAGCGCCGCGACCGCCGGCCGGTCGAGCAGCGGAACCGGATTGGTCGAATAGAGCCAGTTGTTGAGCTGCGCCTGACGGTCGAGGCCGCTTGCTCTGATCAGCGGCGCGCAAGCGCCGATCAGCGCGTTGAGCGCGCGCCGCAGCAACGGATGGGCGGCGAAGTTGCGCGTCTCGTCCATCGCATAGTCGATATAGGCGCTGGTCGGGCAGCAGATGTAGCAGGTGGGCGCCTCACTTTCGTCGTTCAGCGTCAGCGGAAATGTGCGGCCGGCGACTTCGAGCGTCTCGACCTTCGTCTCCAGGTTGGCGACGAGATCGCGCACGGGTATCTCATTGAAAAGCCTCACAAAAGCCTCGACCGTCGCCGGCTTGTTCTCGACCCGGTCGGCCTGCTGGGTGGGCCTGTTCATCGTCGCCGTGGCGGTCATCGCGCCTGCTCCAGGCGGCATTCGACACGGCGCAGCTTACGGCCTGTCTCCAGCGGCAGCGGCGCGCGGACGAGCGTGACGGTGACGACCGCCTTTCGTGTGTCCAGTAATGTCTGCACCGCTTGACGAGCGGCAGCCGCCGCATCGTCCGCGAGCGTCGGCGGAAGCCCGAGCTCGACCCTGTCAGGCCCGATCTGGACGAGGCGAAAATCATCTATGCGGCGATCGGCCTTGAGCACGGCGTTGCGCAGCACATCCGGCGTGAGGAGGATCGGCCCGTCCGCCGAACCAAGCCGGAAGACATCGTCCATGCGGCCGACGATTTCGTCGACGCAACGCAGCGGCGAGCCACAACGGCAAGGCTGATCCGAGAGGCGCAGCAGGTCGTTCATCCGGTAGCGCGCCATGATCTGGGTTTGGCGTCGGAAGGCAGTGACCAAAGGCGTCACCAGCCCCTCGCCCGCCGGCTCGAATTCGAAGAAGACGGAGTCTTCGGCAAGATGCAGTCCACCCTGCCGGCAGGTCACGGCGAAAAGGCCCTCGGTCGCCATGTAGATCTGGTCGAGCGGCAGCTGGAAGAAATCCTCGATGACGGGGCGATCGACCGGGTCGAGCGTCTCGGCGGCGGAGAAGACGCGCTTCGGCCGAAGCCGAAAGTTCTCGGCCGCGAAATGCCGCAGGATCTTTGGCGGCGCGATGATGATCGTGGGGTCGAACATTTCGAGCGCGCCGCGCCAGCTTTCCGGTCCCAGCGTCAGATCGAAGAAGGCGAGCTTGATCAGCCGCGATTTGCGGGCGCTGTCGTAAAGCCCGGTGTTCTGCGGCAGGATGACGGCGACGCGGATGCCGCGCCACAGAAGATCGGGCGTCGCCTTGGCGAGGATCGCGCCCAGCCAGCGATATCTCTCGGCTTCCGAAATCACGAACAGGCCGCGATTGCCCGACGTGCCGGTGCTTGCGCCGACCGTGAGCGCGCCAGCCCGGCCATCGCGCGCCAGGGCTGCCCAGGCTAGCGAGGCGGTGAGGCCGTGGACGTTGAAATCCTCGAAGCGCGCCATCAGCAGCGCCTTGTCGATGACTGGCAGATCGGTGAGGCGCGCCGGCGCCTTGCCGTAGAAGGGCGCGCGCGGCAGGTCGCGGTCGAGGAAGCACCGCAAGGCGGCCGCCTGCCAGCGTTCGAAGCCGGGCCGGGTCTTGCGCGAGACCCAGCGTGTCAGGGCGAAGGAGCCCGCCGCTTCCGCCAGCCCGTTCATGCCACCTCCGGCGCGAGATCATAAGATGTCGGCGCGGGATCGTGGCAAAGCATCACCTCGCCACCGGTGGCGAGGAAGCGGCACAGCATAGCGCTGGTCGGCTCGATCGCCGCGACATCCTCGGCGATCAGAGTGGCCGGGAAGCCTGGCGTGCGGTTCTCGGTCAGGGCCGTGAGCAGCCATTGCGCGTCGACGGCGTAGAGTAGTGGGCGATCGAGCCCGGCAAACAGCAGGCCGAACTGGCCGTCGGCATGTCCAGGAAGATCGACCGCGATCACGCTGCCGTCGCCGAAGAGATCGGCGCCGCCGGGTACATCCTCGCGCGCCTCGACCCACTGCTTCGAGGACAGGCCCTCCAGCCGCGCCTCAAAATCCGCCGGGAACAGTTCGGTGAAGACGCCATGGCGCAGATTCTGCCTCGGGCCGCGCGCCTTGACCCGCGCCCAGGCGGCATCGCTGGCGATGAAGCGCGCGTTGCGGAACAGCGACAGGCCTGAAATGTGGTCGGCGTGAAAATGGGTGACGATGATTGTGCGGATGTCATCGGGCGACAGGCCGAAGCGCCGCAGCACCGGCAGGACCTGCTCCTCGGCGTTGAGCTGCGGTTTGAGCAACGCGCCGTAGAGCCGCAGCATCCGACCGCGCCGATCGTCGCTCAGCGCTTCCGGTGTGTAACCGGTGTCGATGAGCACCGGCCCGGCAGCCGGGTGAAAGATCAGTCCGTAGCGGACGCGCAGCCTGACACTTTGCCAGCCGCCGCCGCGCAGGATCAATCGCTCGGCGGCGCTCACCCAAGCGCTGTTGGCGAAGACGATCTTCATGACCCGGCCTCATCGGCGAACGTGCGGTCAAGCCCTTGTTCGAACGAGATTTTCGGTGCCCAGTCGAGCATCCGCTTCGCCTTGGAAAGATCGAGGCTTTGCGCATAGGCGAAGAGGCCAAGCCCATAGCGGGTGACCGGCGGCTCGGGCCGGCCGGGCAGCCGAAGCGCCACCGCTTCCATCACGCCCGCCGCCAGCATCGCCGGCATCAGCGGCGTCGGCCGCCAGCGCGCCTTGAGACCGGCGCGGCTGCAGGCCTCGTCGGCGATGCGGCGGACCGGCAGCATCTCGCCACCGGAAATGTTGAATATCTGGCACTCCGCCTCCCTGGGCGCCGCGAGCGCCGCCACCACCGCGTCGACGACATCGTCGACATGGGTGAGGTCGATGGCCGCCCGGCCTTCGCGAAACAGCGGCAAAGGCCGGCTCCTCGCGGCCTTGATCAGCCGCGGCAGCAGCGCCCGATCGCCCGCGCCGTAAATGCCGCGCGGCCGCAGCACCACCGGATGGATGGCGGGCTGGCCGAGCACGATTTTCTCCGCCTCGCGCTTGGTGCGGGCATAGTGATTGACGGGCTCCGGTAAAGCCGCGTCCTCGCTGAGCCCAAGCTGGTCGCGGAAGGCGAAGCAGACGGACGGGCTGGAGATGTGGACGAAGCGGCTGACGCCCTGCCGCCTGGCGAAATCGACGAGGTTTCGCGTCGCCGTCACATTCGCCGTCTCGAAATCCGCGAGGCGACCGAAGGGCGAAGAGAGCGCCGCGCAATGGATGATCCGCTCGACCCTGCTGAGCCTTGGATCGAGCGTGCCGTCGAGCGGCTCGGTCAGGTCGTGGCGGATGATGCGATGGCCGGCGGGCTCGAGCGCGGCGCAGCGTGCTTCATCGCGGCCGAGCCCGAGCGCCAGCGTGCCGGACGCGGCCAGCCGCTCGAGCACATGCGAGCCCAAGAAACCGCTGGCGCCGGTGACGAGCACGGCCATTGCCTCAGACCTCCAGCGCCATGCCGCCGAAGGAGACGCCGGCCGACGTGCCGAGGAAGAGCAGCTTCGTGCCCGGCGCGACACGGCCCTCGCGGCGCGCGACGTCCAGCGCGAAAGGTATGGAGGCCGCGATCTGGTTGCCGAAGCGGGCGGAGATGTCGACCAGTCTTTCCGCCGCAAAGCCTGTCTGGCGCGCCATGTGGGCAAGCGCGAAGGGGCTCGCCTGGTGCGGCACGACGAGGTCGACATCGTCATGCCGCCAGCCGGCGCGATCGAGCAGAGCATCGACGAAGCCGTTGAAGTGGCGCGCGGTGAGCCGGAACAATTCCTTGCCGTCCATGTGGAACAGGCTGTGCGCGGCGAACGCTTCCTGCTCCTTGCGGAAATCGAAGCGCGTGCCGCCTGAACCGATGCCGCAAGCCTCCCAGCCTGAAGGATAAGTGCGCATCAGGCTCGCCGCCACCTTGCCCTCACCTGGCTTGGCCTTGCGCAGCACGGCCGCCGCCGCGCCGTCGCCGAAGAGCGCGGCGATTTCCGGCGCGTCGCCCCACGGCAAGGCGCGCGAGGCGACTTCGGACGAAAAGACCAGCGCCGTCTCGCATTGCCCGGCCTCGATCATGCGGCCGGCGGTCTCGAAAGCGGTAAGGAAGCCAAGGCAGGTGCTGTTGACGTCGAAAGCCGCGGCCGAGCCGTCCGCCAGGCCGAGGCGCTGCATGACCAGGGGCGCGGTCGCCGGCAGCGGCTGGTAGGGCACGCCGCAGCCGCCGATGATCAGGTCGACGGCGCCGGACTCGATGCCGGCATCGGCAAGCGCAAATGTGGCCGCGGCGCAGGCGAGATCGATTTGCGATTCGGCATTGCAGACATACCGCTCGACGACGCCGGTGACGGTTTCCAGCACGCCCTCGCCGAGGCTCAGCTTCGCCTCCAGGGCGCGCGTGGTGAGGCGCTCAGCCGGTACCGCCCTGCCGGTTCCGACGATCCTGATCCGCATTCTCCCCCCGCCGCATGAGCTCGGCCCTATCTAGCGCAAAAAGCGATTTGAGGCGACGTTTCCCAAACTCATACCGCACTGCCGGATCATCGGCTCCGGAGGAATCCCACCACCGCCTCCATGAACTCTGCCGGACGCTCGACATTGAGCAGGTGGACGCCGGGCAGAAGCAGAAGCTCGGCGCCGGGGATCGTCGCCGCGATCGCCTCGCTGTGGCTTGCCAGCGTCACCTTGTCGTCCTCGCCGCCGATCACCAGCGTCGGCGCGGTGATCAAGGAAATCGGACGGCGCAGATCGGCGTCGCGGACCGCGGCGAAGCATCCCGCTAGCCCTTGTGGCGACATGGCCAGGATCGCGGCGTGGAACGGCTCGACCGTCCTGTTTTGAGCGGCCAGCATCGAAGCCGGGAACCAGTTGCGCATGAACATGTCCGCCGTGGCCGACAGGTCGCTTGCCGCAAGCACATTGCCTATCTGCTCGTCGAAATAGGACGCCGGACCGAGATGCGGCGAGGTGTTGGAGAGGATCAGGCGATCGATGCGTTCCGGCGCATGGATGCCCAGCCACTGGCCGACGAAACCGCCAAGCGACAGGCCGAGGAAATGCACGCGAGCAATGCCGAGAAAGTCGAGCAGTTCCAGCACGTCGCGGCCCAGGCGGTCGAGCGAATAGGCGCCGGCCGGCGCGTCGGAGCCGCCATGGCCGCGAAAATCATAGCGCAGCACGCGGAAGGATCTAGCGAGTTCCGGAACCTGGCCATCCCACATATGCAACGTCGTGGCGATGGAATTGGAGAGCATCAGCACCGGCCGATCCTCCGGACCGTCCAACCTGTAGGCGATGCGGGCGCCATCGCCCGCCGTGAAGTGAAGTGTGTCGGTCATTTGATCCTCATCGTGGTTGGCGGGTAGCTCCCGCAGCTTTCGATGGGGCAAAGCTAAGACTGGCGATTATCGAAAAAAATTACTATGATTTGACAATCTCTGTAGGACTTTTCGACTATGGACGGTTTGAAGCTTCACGATCTCAGATGTTTCGATGCCGTCGCGACAGGCGGCAGCTTCCAGGCCGCGGCCCAGACGCTGCACCGGACGCATCCCTCTATCTTCGCCGCGGCCGCGCGGCTGGAGGAGCAGCTTGGCCTGACCCTGCTCGACCGCGGCGGATACCGGGTGAACCTCACCGAAGAAGGCCGCCTGTTCCACCGCCGCGCGCAACTGGCGCTGCGCGAAGTCGAGCATCTGAAGGACTATGCCGGCCAGCTCGCGAGCGGCGAGGAAACCATTTTGCGCGTCGTCATCGGCGACGTCTGCCCGAGACCCGCAATACTCGGCCTGCTCAGCCGCTTCTTCGCCGGGCGGCCGCGCACGCGCCTGCATCTCGACTATGAAGCGATCAGCGGGCCGGTCGAGCGATTGATGGACGGCGAGGCCGATCTCGTCTTCCATCGCGCCAACCCGTCCGACCCGCACCTCGAGCGGATCGATCTGTGTGAAGTCGCCTTCATGCCGGTGGTGGCGCCCGGGTTCCTGCCGCTCGAAATCGGGCATGACGTCACGCCGGAAGCGATGCGGCCCTTTACCCAATGCGTGATCCGCGACACCGCGCGGCGTCCCTCATCGGAAAACTTCTTCGTCCTCGACGGGGCGCATTCCTGCTCCGTGCCCGATCATGCGATGAAGAAAGAACTGATCCTGCACGGGCTCGCCTGGGGTCATCTGCCGGGATGGCTGATCGAGGATGAGCTGCGCGACGGACGACTGCTCTCGATCGCCGGCCGGCATATCCCCGGCCGCACCGAGACAGTCGCCGCTGTCCGGCGGCGCTACAAACCGCACGGACCGGCGGCCGAGGCATTGTGGCAGCATCTGCAGGCATAGCGAACCGCCTCCGAGCTAAAGCGCGTCGCGCTGGAACGGATTCAGGCGACGCGCTTTAGGTCTTTTGTTTGATGCATGTCGTTGCCGCAAAACCGAGGTCACTTTTGCGCGACATGCATTAAGCCTTGCGCTCCCAGCGACGGTCGGGCGTCTGCTGCCAGTATGTCACGGCGTGGCCGGCTTCCTTCATCGTCTTCCAATGGCCACGCGCGGCTTCTAGCTGCGCGGCGTCATGGCCGTCGAACAGGAAGACGGCGCGTTCGTAGCCGGAAAGCTCGGGCGGACTGGCGCCGTCGACAAGGAAACGGATCTGGGCGGCGTTCTGGTTGCCCTCGCCCGTGGTCAGCAGGACCGGCTGTTCGGCAGGATAGGCCTCGCGGTCGGTGGCATGCGCCAGGAAGGAATCGTCGCGGAAGATCCACAGATGCTGGTCGAGCGCGTCGCGGCGCTCTTCCGTGCCCGTCTGCACCACCGCGCGCCAGCCGCGCTCGACGCTGCGCTCGAGCAGGCCCGGCAGCGCCTCCTCGAGCGTCGATTCAGTCAAGTGGTAGAACAGGATGTCGGCCACGCCCTACCCTTCGTAATGGTCGCGCACCAGCCGATCGAGCAGGCGCACGCCAAAACCTGAGCCCCAGGACTGGTTGATCTCGCTCGACGGCGCGCCCATCGCGGTGCCGGCAATGTCGAGATGCGCCCAGGGCGTGTCCTTGACGAAGCGTTGCAGGAACTGCGCGGCGATGATGGCGCCACCATAACGGCCGCCGATGTTCTTCATGTCGGCGTTCTTGGAATCGATCAGCTTGTCGTATTCGGGCCCGAGCGGCATGCGCCACAGCCGCTCCTGGCTGGCCTGGCCGGCGCCGAACAGCCTGCCGGCGAGCTCGTCATTGTTCGAGAACAAGCCTGCATAATGCTGGCCGAGCGCCACCATGATGGCGCCGGTGAGCGTCGCCAGGTTGATCATGAATTTCGGCTTGAAACGATCGTTGGCGTACCAGAGCGCGTCGGCGAGCACGAGGCGGCCTTCCGCGTCGGTGTTCAAGACTTCGATCGTCTGGCCCGACATCGACGTGACGATGTCGCCGGGGCGCTGGGCATGGCCGTCGACGGCGTTCTCGACCAGGCCGATGATGCCGACCACATTGGCCTTGGCCTTGCGCGCGGCCAGCGCATGCATCAGGCCGGTGACGGCGGCCGCGCCGCCCATGTCGCCCTTCATGTCCTCCATGCCGGAAGCCGGCTTCATCGAATTGCCGCCGGTGTCGAAGGTAACGCCCTTGCCGATGAAGGCGAGCGGTGCGTCCTTGGCCTTGCCGCCGTTCCAGCGCATCACCGCCACGCGGGCGCCGCGCGGCGAACCTTGCGCGACGCCGAGCAGCGAGCCCATGCCGAGCTTCTTCATCTCTTTTTCAGTGAGTATCTCGACCTCGACGCCGAGTTGCCCCAGCGCCTTGACGCGTTCGGCGAATTCGACAGGCCCAAGCGCATTGGCCGGCTCGTTGACGAGATCGCGCGCAAGCAGCACGCCGTCGACCACGGCCTCCTCGCCCGCAAACGCCTTCTTCGCGGCCGCGGGGTCGACGCAATGGATGGTTATCCTGGCTGGCTTGCCCGCCTTTGTGTCGGATTGCCCGTCTTCCTTGTCTTTCCTGGTCTTGTACTTGTCGAAGGAATAACTGCGCAGCAGGATGCCGGCGGCGAGGCTTGCCGCCTGACGGCCGTCGGGCTGCAGTTCCGGCAGATCGAGGATGACGGCCACCTCGGTCGCCTTGCGCAGCGAGGCGGCAACGGCGCCGCCGAGCTTCAGCCAGGCATTGTCGTCGAGGCTCGCGACCTTGCCGGCACCGATCGCCACCAGCCGGTCGACGGACGTTCCTTCCGGCGCCAGCACCTCGGCCGAGCTTGCGAACTTGCCGGAAAAATCGGCGACCGGAAAGGCGCGTGCCAGTGCGCCGGCCGGATCGCAGACCTTCGCCGCTTCGCCGAGCCCCCCGCCATCGGCCACGAAAACGAAGACACTGCCTTTTTTCGGCGCGGCAAACTTGGCGAAAGAAACGGAAGGTCTCGACGTCATCAGGTCCTGCTTTCGGGGATGGCCGGAAGGTGCCGGCAAAAGGTGTTATTGAGCGAGCGAGGGGTTTGGCAAGCGTGCGCGACATTTGGTCGTTTTCAGCCATTTGGCAAGACTTTGGCCGGAATCGCTGTCTATATCAGCGCCACCATAGACAAAGGATTCGCCTCGGCACGACCTTAGCTTGCTGCCGTAATGTGCTGTTAACCATCGATGTTTTGCATTTCTTATCCATTGGCGCGGAGACTCCGCCGCGCCAGGGCACGCGACGTGGGGCGAAGAACCGGAGCGAGCCACCTATGAGCCAGTTGTACGGGCGCCGCCGGATGACTACCTTGTCGGCGGGCATGATGCCGTTCGGCAAAATCGAGAAAAGCCTTCATGAAGGTCGTTGAACGCTACATCATGCGCCGCGCGCTGACGATGTTCCTCGCATCGCTGGTGTGGACGCTGGCAATCGTGTGGACGACGCAGGTTCTGGCCAAGATCGACCTCGTCACCGACAACGGCCAGTCGGCGCTGACCTTCTTCGAGGTCGCCGCGCTCATCATCCCCTCGATCATCCCGATCGTGGTGCCGTTCGCGCTGGTGGTGGCGGTGGCGCAGACACTGAGCGCGATGAACACCGATTCGGAGCTGGCGGTGCTCAGCGCCGCGGGCGCCTCGCGCTGGACGATCGCGCGGCCGATCCTGCTGCTGGCGGCTCTTGCGTGCGCCTTTTCCTTCATCGTCGACAACGCCATAGACCCCTATGCCAGGCAGAAGAACCGCCAACTGGTGGCGGCTTCGCGCGCCGACCTCGTGTCGCTGATCATCCAGGAAGGCACGTTCCGCAAGATCGACGAGGGCCTTTACCTGCAGGTCGGCGAACGGCTTCCCGGCAACCGGCTCGGCGGCATCTTCGTTGCCGATTCGCGCGAGGAAGGCGCAAGCCTGACCTATTACGCCAAGAGCGGCAGCATCGTCGAAAAGGGCGACGAGAAGGTGCTGATGATGAATGACGGCGTCATCAACCGTAAGTCGGTGACCGGCGACCTGTCCGTCATCCGCTTCACCTCCTACGCCTTCGACATGTCGGCCTTCATGTCGGCCGCGAACGACATCACGCTTTTGCCCAAGGACCGGACGACGGCGTATCTGCTCAACCCGGATCCCAACGACAAGATGTTCCAACGCGAACCGGGGAGCTATCGGGCGGAACTGAACCAGCGTTTCGCCGAATGGTCCTATTCGCTTGTGTTCGCGCTGATCGCGCTTGCGGTCGCGGGCGATGCGCGCTCGCACCGGGAGGCGCGCGTCAATCCGCTGATCACGGCGATCGCGATCGCGCTTTTCGTGCGATGGCTGGGCTTCTTCGCCGCGGGCAAGGCCGACAAGGTCGGGTACTATGTCTACCTGCTTTACGGCATACCAATCGTCGCCTCCGCGGTTTCGATCTGGTTCATCGTTTCGTCGCGCAGCATGGAATTGCCTGTCAGTTGGGCCGACTGGCTGACGGGCCTTGCCAAGCGCAGCAGCGACAATTGGACGGCATTCAAGCTCTGGCTCGCCCGGCGCACCTCCGGCCAGGGAGCCTGACCATGGGCTGGACGCTGGGCCGCTATTTCTTCTTCCGCTACGTCTCGATCACCTTCTGGTTCTTCCTGGGCCTGCTGGCGCTGGTGTTCCTGATCGATTTCACCGAGCTTTCCGGCCGCACGACCGGCCTGCCCGGCTTCACCTACGGCACAGCCTTCGCCATTTCGGCGCTCAGGATGCCGATGATCATGCTGCAGACGGTGCCGTTCGTCGGGCTGTTCTCGGCGATGGCGACGCTGGTGTCGCTCAACCGCCGCTATGAGCTCGTCATCGCCCGCTCGGCCGGCGTCTCGGCCTGGCAATTCCTGTTCCCCTGCTGCGTCGGCGCGCTGATGTTCGGCGTGCTGTCGGTCGCCATCATCAACCCGATCGCCGCGCATGGCTTTTCCTGGTCCGAGCAGATGGAGAACGACCTGCGGGCCGGCAAGTCGAATGCCGTCACCACCAATGTCACGCCGTGGCTCAGGCAAAAGACCGAATCAGGCGACACCATCATCGGCGCCCGCGCCATCCTCAATCAGGGGCTGGAGATGGCGGACGCGGTGTTTTTCGTCCTCGATCAGCATGGCAATATCGCCGAGCGCAAGGATGCCGCCAAGGCTTTCCTGCGCGACGGCTACTGGGAATTGCAGGACGTCAAGGTCTTCAAGGGCGGCAATATCCAGGCACTTGCGACCGACAAGGTGCCGACCAATCTCAAACCGGAATTCGTGCAGGAACGCCTGGCGCGCCCGGAAACCATCCCGTTCTACGAATTGCCACGCAAGATCGAGGTCGCCCGTTCCTTCGGACTGAAGGCAAACGCCTTCGCCATGCAATTTGATTCGCTGGTGGCGTTGCCGTTCCTGCTCGTGGCCATGACGCTGATTGCTGCAACGGTTTCAATGCGATTTGCGCGAATGGGGCAATCGGCAACGATGATTCTGGGTGGCGTCGTGGCCGGCTTTCTGCTTTATGTCGTCTCGGTACTGGTCAAGGCATTCGGTGTCGCCGGATTCGTGCCTACTGTGGTGGCTGCATGGGTTCCGGTTGTCGTGGCTATGTTCTTTGGGGTGACGTTTCTGCTATACAAGGAAGACGGCTAGTGAGGGAGGCGGTTTTGCGCAGCCATAGGCAGGCCGGTTTGGCACGCCTCTATGGGGCGACCGCCTTGGCATGTCTGTTCGCTTGCGCGGTGCCGATGGCACCCGCGCAGGCGCAGCAGGTTGTCGCCAAGCCCGTCCCGCCCGGCACGCAGATGCTGCTGGCTGCCGATACCCTCGTCTATGACAACGACAAGCATACGGTGACGGCCGTGGGCGGCGTGCAGATCGACTATGGCGGCAACAAGCTGGTCGCCCAGCGTGTGGTCTACAACCGCGACACCAAGCGCCTCGTCGCCAGCGGCGCCGTCGAGCTGATCAACAGCGACGGCACCAAGGTCAATTCCGACCATATCGACATCACCGACGACTTCGCCGACGGCTTTCTCAACGCGCTGCGCGTCGAGACGATCGACAAGGCTTATTTCGCCGCCGAAAGCGCCGAGCGCATGGGCGGCGTGCTCACCACCTTCCACAACGGCGTCTACACGGCCTGCGAACCTTGCGAGGACAAGCCGGACAAAGCGCCGACCTGGCGCGTCAAGGCGCGCAAGATCATCTGGAACGGCGAGAAGAAGACGGTCCGCTTCGAGAACTCGAATTTCGAGTTCTTCGGCTTCCCGCTCGCCTACCTGCCCGCCTTCGAGATTGCCGACCCGACGGTGAAGCGCAAGAGCGGCTTCCTGATCCCCGGCGTCACCTACAACAGCCATCTCGGCGTCGGCGTCAAAGTCCCCTATTACTTCGCGCTGTCTCCAACCTACGACCTGACCGTCACCGGCAGCGGCTATACCAAGCAGGGCTTCCTCGGTGAGGCCGAGTGGCGCCAGCGCTTCAACAACGGCCAGTACACGCTGAAGATCGCCGGCATCAACCAGCAGGATCCCGACGCGTTTATCGATTCCGCCGGCCATAATGTGAATTCGGGGTCTGCCGACGATCCGAACAAGTTCCGCGGCATGATGGGCACCAAGGGTCAGTTCGCCATCAACGAGCGCTGGAATTTCGGCTGGGACGTGCTGCTCCAGACCGACAAGGAATTCTCGCGCACTTACAACATCGAGGGCTACAACGACCTCGTCCACCAGTCGTCGATCTATCTGACCGGCCTGAGCGACCGCAACTATTTCGATGTCCGCGCCATGCGCTTCGAGGTGCAGGAAGATACGCTCTCCAGCGATCCGACGGCGCGCGCTGCCAAGCAGCCCTGGGTGCTGCCGTCCCTCGACTACGCCTATATTCCCGACACGTCGGTGGCCGGCGGCCAGTTGTCGTTCAACGTCAACGCACGCGTGATCAGCCGCAACCGGTTGGACGCCGTGCTCGCCGATGCCAGCGATGCGACTTCGATCAACAATGTGCGCGGCATCGAAGGCGAGTCGAGCCGGCTGACGGCGGAAGCCGAGTGGAAGCGCACCTTCACCACCGATGGCGGCCTGCAACTGACGCCGTTGCTCGCCTTCCGCGGCGATGCCGGCTATGTCAACGCCAATTCGGCCTCGCTCGATGCCGTCAACCAGATGGGATCGAATCTCGGCCAGGACGTCGACATGCGCTCGTCGCTTGCCCGCTACATGGCCACCCTCGGCCTCGAGGCGCGCTGGCCGCTCCTGTTCTCGATGACCAGCTCCAGCCACATCCTGGAGCCGACCGCGCAGGTCTTCGTGCGCCCGAGCGAACAATATGTCGGCGGACTGGCCATTCCCAACGAGGACGCGCAGAGCTTCGTCTTCGACGCCACCACGCTGTTCGAGCGCGATAAATTCTCCGGCTATGACCGCATAGAAGGCGGCACGCGCGCCAATGTCGGCTTCCGCTATTCAGGCGCCTATGACAATGGCTGGGCCACGAACGCTATCTTCGGCCAGTCGTATCAGCTCGCGGGCGTAAACTCTTTTGCCGCGCCCGATCTCGTCAATGTCGGAGCCGAATCCGGCCTGGACAAGCGGACCTCGGACTATGTCGGCCTGGTCGGGTTCAACAGCCCGAGCGGTTTCTCCGGCTCACTGAGCGGGCGTTTCGATGAACAGACCTTCGAGGTCAGGCGCGCCGAAGTGAAGGCGGCTTATTCCGGCCTGCCGATATCGCTCAGCGCCAAATATGCCTTCATCGAAGCGCAGCCGCTCTATGGTTTCACCACCGACCGCCACGAGCTCACGCTCGGGGCCTCGACGCATCTGGCGCAGAACTGGCGGCTGTTCGGCACCGGCACCTACGACATCGAGACGAATGTGCTGGTCAAGGACGGTGTCGGCTTCGCCTATAACGATTCCTGCTTCACCTACATCATGACGTATTCGCAGACGCGTGACACCGTCACCAAGGAAGTGTCGCAGAACATCGGTTTCAACCTGTCGTTCCGCACGCTCGGCGATTTCGGTTCGTCAACAAGCGCGGTCGATACCATCCAGTGACCAGGCGGCAGGCGCGCGGCCTCCGAGCCGTGCGTCGGCTGGGGGTGCGATGGGGTTTGGTCTTGATTTGAAGCGTGTTTCTTCGAAAATGGACCTGATTATCAAGGCCATGCGCCGGCGACATCGTTTCGCCGCATAGGACGAGCATGGGGTCGACTGCATCGCGCAGGCGTTTGGAGGACGCGCGGCGCCGTCGTAGTGGGGAAAATTGGGAAGGTAAGATGAGGAAATACCTGTTTTCAGCGGGATTGGCGCTTCTGGTGGCGGCGACCTCGGTTTCGGTCACGGCCCTCGTGCAGCCTGCTTTCGCCGCGGAGATCAAGTATGTCGTCAACGGCATCCCGATCACCTCCGGTGACATCGCCCATCGTGCCGCCTTCTTCAAGCTGCAGCACAAGAAGGGAGATGCCAAGGAGGAGATGATCGATCAGACGCTGCGGCTGGCCGAAGCCAAGCGGCTCGGCATCCGCATCAGCGACCAGCAAGTCGACGCCGCCTACCAGCGCTTCGCTTCAGGCAACAAAATGCCGCTGGCGAAACTCGACGCGATCATGACGCAGTCGGGCGTCACCAAGGAGCACTTCAAGGAATTCATCCGCGCCCAGATGGCCTGGAACCAGGCGCTCAGCGCGCGCTACCGCTCCGGCGAAGGCGGCTCGGTAACCGAGCAGGACGCCGTGCGGCGCATGCTCGACAAGGGCGGCGCCAAGCCGACCGCGACGGAATACATGCTGCAGCAGGTGATCTTCGTGGTGCCGGCCTCGGAGCGCGCCGCCACGCTCGCCAAACGCAAGCGCGAGGCCGACGCCATGCGCGCCCGCTTCAGCGGCTGCAACACCACGCGCGACTTCGCCAAGGGCCTGCTCGACGTCACCGTGCGCGATCTCGGCCGCGTTCTGGCGCCGCAATTGCCGTCCGACTGGGCCGAGCAGATCAAAGCGACCAAGGCCGGCGGCGCGACGCCGACCCGCGAGACCGAGCGCGGCGTCGAATTCATCGGCGTCTGCTCCTCGCGCGAGGTCTCCGACGACAAGGCCGCGCAGATGGTGTTCCAGGCCGAGGGCAGCAACGACAAGGATGCCGACGAGCTCAGCAAGAAATATGTCGCCGAGCTGCGTCAGAAGGCCAAGATCGTCGAGCGCTAGAGCGACAAGCGTGCCTCGACACAGCAACGAGTTCGCCCAACCGATGAGCGAGCTGGCATGAGCGCGCAGAGGACCGATGCGCCGCTGGCGCTCAGCGTCGGCGATCCCTCGGGCATCGGGCCCGAGATCGCCATCGCCGCCTGGCAGGCTGGCGACAGCGCCGGCGTGCCGCCTTTCTACCTGCTTGCAGACCCCGCTTTGATCGAAGCCCGCGCCCGCCTCGTCGGCGCAAATATCACGATTGCCGAGACGCTGCCGGGAGAGGCAGCGCATCATTTTTCCCGCGCGCTGCCCGTCGTGCCGCTCGATGCGCGCCATGTCGACAGCCCGGGAGAGCCGGACCCGGCCAATGCCGCCGGCACGATCGAAGCCATCGACCGCGCCGTCGCCGACTGTTTCGCCGGCCGCGCCGCGGCGATAGTCACCTGCCCGATCGCCAAGAAGCCGCTCTATGACGCCGGATTTGGCTTTCCCGGCCATACCGAATATCTGGCGCATCTGGCCTCGCGCCACACCGGCAGGGATGTGACGCCAGTGATGCTGCTGGCCGGACCGGACCTGCGCACCGTTCCGGTGACCATCCACATCGCCTTGGCTCAAGTGCCGAAGGTGCTCACGACGGAGCTGATCGTCGCCACCGCGCGCATCACCGCCGCCGATCTCGAAAGCCGCTTCGGCATAGCGCGGCCGAGGCTCGCGATAGCCGGGCTCAACCCGCATGCCGGTGAAGGCGGCGCGATGGGCCTGGAGGATGCCGCAATCGTCGCTCCCGCCGTCGGGATGTTGCTGGCGGAAGGCATCGACGCGATCGGACCGCTGCCGGCCGATACGATGTTTCATCCGCGCGCACGCGCTTCCTATGACGCGGCGCTCTGCATGTATCACGACCAGGCGCTGATCCCCGCCAAGACTTTAGCCTTCGACGAGGCGGTCAACGTTACGCTCGGCCTGCCCTTCATCCGCACTTCGCCCGACCACGGCACCGCCTTCGACATCGCCGGCAAGGGCATCGCACGCGCCGACAGCCTGATCGCCGCTCTGAGGCTGGCGCGCCGGCTGGCCGACAGCGGACGGCAGGCCGCCGCCGCGTGAGGATCCATTGAGCGGGCGCACCACAATCGACGGACTGCCGCCGCTGCGCGATGTGATCGAGCGGCACGGCCTGCAAGCCAAGAAGGCGCTCGGGCAGAATTTTCTGCTCGACCTCAACCTGACAGGCAAGATCGCGCGCGCCGCCGGCGATCTCGGCGAAGCGACGGTGATCGAGGTCGGCCCCGGTCCAGGCGGACTGACGCGGGCGCTGCTTTTCAACGGCGCGCGGCGCGTGATCGCCATCGAGCGCGACGAGCGCTGCCTCGAAGCGCTGGCCGAGGTTTCCAGTCATTATCCCGGCCGGCTCGAGGTCATTCCCGGCGATGCTCTGAAGACGGATTTTGCCGTACTCGCCGGGGCGGCGAACGGCGGGCCGGTCAAGATCGTCGCCAACCTGCCCTACAATATCGGCACGGAGCTTCTGATCCGCTGGCTGACGGTGGCGGACTGGCCGCCCTTCTACCAGTCGATGACGCTGATGTTCCAGCGTGAGGTGGCGGAGCGCATCACCGCGGCTCCGGACAGCGACGCCTATGGCCGGCTCGGCGTCCTGGCCGGCTGGCGCACCGAGGCGAGGATCGCTTTCGACGTGCCGCCGCAGGCGTTCACGCCGCCGCCGAAGGTGACCTCCTCCGTGGTGCATCTGGTGCCACGCGCATCCCCCCTGCCCGTCGATGCGAAAAAACTCGGCCGCGTCACCGAGGCCGCCTTCGGCCAGCGCCGCAAGATGCTCAGGCAAAGCGTGAAGAGCCTTGGCGGCGAAGCGCTGCTGGCGCGGGCCGGCATCGACCCGACCCGACGGGCGGAGACGCTGAGCGTCGAGGAATTCGTGCGGCTGACCAACGCGGTTTGATCGCGAGCGCCGGCGCCATAGATAGGCAAGGCGAAACCAGCCGGAGCGAGCAATGCCAGCCTATGTCATTTCCGACGTTACGATCCGCGACAGAGTGGCGTTCGAAACCTACCGAACCCGCGCCGCGGCCTCTATCGGGGCCTATGGTGGGCGCTACCTCGTCCGCGGCGGCGAAGTGGAAGCGCTGGAGGGGAGTTGGAAGCCCGGGCCGCTGATCGTCGTCGAATTCCCCGACATCGAGACCGCGCGACGCTGGTATCGCTCCGACGAATATGCGGCCGCGCTTGAGGTCCGTGATGCCGCGCTTGGCCGGAATCTAATCTTGGTGGATGGGGTCAAGCCATAAGGCCAATCGTCGGCGACAGCGCGCCGTCGTGACTGTGAAATCCTGCCAAACCTAGCCTGCCTACACCGTCTTCTCGTCCAGCAAGCCGGAAATGAAGTCGAACAGGCCCGGCCGCCTGTCGCGCCGAAGACGCTCCGCCGTGACGATGGCGCGGACCTCGGCGAAGGCGCGGTCGAGATCGTCGTTGACGATGACGAAGTCGTATTCCTTCCAATGCTCGATCTCGAGGCGAGCATTTTTCAGCCTGGTCTCGATGACGGATTCCTGGTCCTCGGCGCGGCGCTTCAGGCGCGCTTTCAACTCCTTCATCGACGGCGGCAGGATGAAGATCGAGACGATGTCGGCGCGCATCTTCTCCTTGAGCTGCTGGGCGCCCTGCCAGTCGATGTCGAACAGCATGTCGCGGCCCTCGGCCAGCGCGATCTCCGCCGGCTCGCGCGGCGTCGCATAGCAATTGCCGTGAACCTCCGCCCATTCGAGCAGCGCGTCGGAATCGCGCAGCCGCTCGAACTCGCGCATGGTGCGGAAATGATAATGGACGCCTTCGATCTCGGAGCCGCGGCGCGGCCTCGTCGTGACGGAGACCGACAGCTCGAGGCTTCCATCGCTTTCCAGCAGATTGCGCGCGATCGTCGACTTGCCGGCGCCCGACGGCGACGACAGCACCAGCATCAATCCGCGGCGGCGGATGCGGGACCCCAGATCCCTGGCGGCCGTCGGCTCCTTGGCAACCATCCCGTCACTCCAGATTCTGGACCTGTTCGCGAAACTGGTCGACCACCGCCTTGAGCTCCAGCCCGATCGCGGTAACCGCGGCAGCGTTCGACTTCGAGCACAACGTATTCGATTCGCGGTTAAATTCCTGTGCCAGAAAATCGAGCTTGCGGCCGACGGCGCCGCCGCTTTTGAGCAGCGCACGACTGGATGCCACATGCGTCTTCAGGCGGTCGATCTCCTCGCGTATGTCGGCCTTGGTGGCAAGGAAGGCCGCTTCCTGATGTAGCCTGGCGGGATCGAGATTGGCCGAGGCGTCCATCAACAGACGCACCTGCTCGGCGATACGCTCGCGGATCGCCGAGGGCTCGCGCGAGGGGTCGGCTTCTGCCTTCAGCGTCAGCGCCTCGATGGCATCGATGTGGCCGGCAAGCAGCGCGCCAAGTGCTGCGCCCTCACCGAGGCGCGCCTGTTCGAGGCCGGCGAGCGCTGCCTCGAGCGTCGACAGGATCGCGGCATCGAGGGCGGCGCGCTCCTCCTCCGTCTCGACGGCTTCGGGAATGTCGAGCACACCGCGCAGGGAGAGCAGGCCGTCGGCGGTGGCGGGCTCGGTGCCGAACTGCTCCTGCAAACGCTTGGCCAGCCCTGCCAGGTCCTTGAGGAACGCTTCGTTGACCACTGGCTGGATTTGCCTTGCGGCGGCGCGGCCGACCGTCAACGTCGCCTGGAAATTGCCGCGCGCGAAGCGTTTTTGAACGGTCTGGCGGACGGCGGTCTCAAGCCGGTCGAAACCCTGCGGCAGCCGCAGCCTGACCTCGACGCTCTTGCCGTTGACCGACTTCACCTCCCAGGCGATCGAGGTGCCATCGCTTTCGGCGACGGACCGTGCGAAACCGGTCATGCTTTGCAGGCTCATTGTGCATCCCCTGTCGCGGGCCCTGGCTTATCTTGCCCGGCGCCGCGCACCCCAAAAATCGCCGGCCCGATGGCGCGGCGGCGGATATCCCCTCAAAACATGAATAGCGGCTCGCGTCAAAGGACGCGAGCGGAAGGCTCAAGGCGGATTGGATTCAAGCGATGCGCTTATTGCGCGGCGTCGCCGCCGGCGTCGCCGTTCTCGCCGCTGCCGCCATTGGCTCCGGCATCGCCGCTGTCGGCGCCGCCATCGGGAGCGGCCGGCGCCGTCGTCTGGCCAGGAGCCTTGGCGGCTGCATCCGCCTGCTTCTTCTGCAGCGCCCGGTAGCGGGCGACGTTCTGGTTGTGCTCTTCCAGCGTGGTCGCGAAGACATGGCCGCCATTACCGTCGGCGACGAAATAGAGGTCGTCGGTCTTCGACGGATTGGCGACCGCTTCGAGCGCCGCGCGACCCGGATTGGCGATCGGCGTCGGCGGCAGGCCCTTGATCATGTAGGTGTTGTAGGGCGTCTGCTTGTCGAGATCCGACTGGTAGATCGGCCGGTCCGCCGGCTTCCCCTTGCCGCCGAACAGGCCATAGATGATGGTCGGGTCGGACTGCAGCCGCATGCCTTTGGCCAGGCGGTTGAGGAAGACGGCGGCGACGCGCGAGCGCTCGTCGCTCCTGCCCGTTTCCTTCTCGACGATCGAGGCGAGCGTGACGAAGTCGTCGATGTTGGCGATCGGCAGGTCGGGCGCGCGGTGCGACCAGACGTCTTCGACCAGCTTCTTCTGGTCAGCGATAAGCTTGTCGACCATCTGCTGCCTTGTGGCGCCGCGGGTGAAGCGCAGCGTGTCGGTGGCAATGCTGCCCTCCGGCGGCAGGGCCGGCGGCATATCGCCGGTCAGCGCTTCCTGATCGGCGACGCGCTGCAGCGCCTGCTCGACCGTCAGCCCTTCGGGAATGGTGAGCGAGTACATCACCGACTTGCCGCTCTTGAAGAGCTCCATGATGTCACGCATCGAGGCGCGCGGCTTGATGGCGTATTCGCCAGCCTTCAACGCCGATTCATTGCCCGTGGCGCGCACGCCGAGCCGGAAGATGCGGGCATCGCCGATCAGATTGCGGCGTTCCAGCTGGTCGGCGATCTCCTGCACGCCGGTGTTCGGCTTGATCAGGAAGGTGTCGCCATTGGCGGACGGGCCGGGCTCGACGAAAGCCTGCATGCCGAAATAGAGCGCGGCACCCGAGGCGAGCACGGCAAGGATGACCACGGAAAGGAAGAAATTCAGGAACACGACGACTTGGCTGCGCGAGGCGCGCGAGCGCTTCGACGGCGGCGGCGTGCCGGCTTCCGGGCGCAGCGCCTCGGCCGCGGTCTTCGGCACGATCGGCCCCTTTGTGCCTTGGCGTCCGAATTCCCCGTCGCCGCCCGGATTTGTGCTCCCAGGATTTGTGCTCATGGCGCGCCCTACCGTCTGATCTGCAACGAATCCCCCGGCCAAAAGCTAGGGGAGAATTTGGCAAAAATGACGGCAGGTGGCGGGACTGCCGGTTGGTTGTCTATCTCTGGGCAATCCCGGTCGGAAACGGCTATGCACGCTTCCCTGGGATCTTTTAGCCGTTGTAACGCTGGAACACGAGCGAGGCGTTGGTGCCGCCGAAGCCGAAGGAATTCGACAGCGCGACATCGATCTGGCGCTGGCGCGGCTTTTTCGGCACGAGATCGATCGCCGACTCGCGTTCCGGATTGTCGAGATTGATCGTCGCCGGCGCGATGTTGTCGCGGATGGCGAGGATCGAGAAGATCGCTTCCGCGGCGCCCGCGGCGCCGAGCAGATGGCCGATCGACGACTTGGTCGACGACATCGAAATCTTCGAGGCGGCATTGCCGACAAGGCGCTCAACCGCGCCGAGCTCGATCGTGTCGGCCATGGTCGAGGTGCCGTGCGCGTTGATGTAGTCGATGTCGGCCGGCGAGAGCTTCGCCCGGTTCAGCGCCGCCGTCATGCAGCGGAAGGCGCCATCCCCGTCTTCTGCCGGCGCGGTGATGTGATGGGCGTCGCCCGTCAGGCCATAGCCGGTAACCTCGGCATAGATCTTGGCGCCGCGCGCCTTGGCGTGCTCGAGCTCTTCCAGGACGACGACGCCGGCGCCCTCGCCCATGACGAAACCGTCGCGGTCACGGTCATAGGGACGCGAAGCCGTTTCCGGCGTATCGTTGCGGTCGGTGGAGAGCGCGCGGCAGGCGGCGAAGCCGGCAATCGACAGCCGGGTGATCGGCGCCTCGGCGCCGCCGGCCAGCATCACATCGGCATCGCCCCACATGATCAGCCGGGCCGCGTCGCCAATGGCGTGCGCGCCGGTCGAGCAGGCGGTGACCACCGCATGGTTCGGGCCTTTCAGGCCGTGGCGGATCGAAACCTGACCCGAGACCAGGTTGATGATCTGTCCTGGGATGAAGAAGGGGCTGATGCGGCGCGGCCCGCGCTCCTTCAGGATCATCGCGTTTTCGGCGATGCCGTCGATGCCGCCGATGCCGGAGCCGATCAGCACGCCCGTGGCGCACTGCTCCTCATGCGTCTGCGGCTTCCAGCCGGAATCGGCCAGCGCCTCGTCGGCGGCCGCGATGCCATAGAGGATGAACTCGCCGATCTTGCGCAGTTCCTTCGGCTCAAGCACGGCCTCTGGATTGAAGGTGCCGTTGGAGCCGTCGCCGCGCGGGATGATGTGGGCGATCTTGCAGGCAAGATCGTCCACCTCGAATTCGGTGACGCGGCGGCAAGCGCTGCGGCCGGAGAGCAATTCCCGCCAGCTGTGCTCGACGCCCATGCCAAACGGCGAAAGCAGACCAAGGCCCGTGACGACGACACGCCTCATCGCAGGTCCTCCCCGATAATGCCTGCGAAAGAATTCAGGCCGAGGCCTTGTCGATATACTTCACGGCATCGCCGACGGTCAGGATGGTCTCCGCGGCATCGTCCGGAATCTCGACGCCGAACTCTTCTTCGAACGCCATGACGAGTTCGACCGTGTCGAGGCTGTCCGCGCCCAGATCGTCGATGAAGCTCGCCTGCTCCGTCACCTTATCGGCATCGACGCCGAGATGCTCGATGACGATCTTCTTGACGCGCTCTGCGGTGTCACTCATTTGGGGCAATCCTCGTCTTATGTTGTCTATCTTCGTTAGCGGGCGGAATGCCGCTAATCAAGCTGAAAGATGGTCTTGCGGGCAACGCAACGCCACAGGACCGGTTTTTGCCCGAACCGCCGGGTTGCGGGCCGCATTACACGAAAAATAGCGGCCGTCCAAGCCGAAATGGCTGTTTTCACAGGCGCGGCCGACCTCGGTCGGTCAGCCCATCGCCCCGTCAGATCATCGCCATGCCGCCGTTGACGTGAATGGTCTGGCCGGTGACATAGGCCGCCTCGTTCGAGGCGAGATAAGCAACAGCGGACGCCACCTCGGCGCTGGTGCCCATGCGCCTTGTCGGGATCGCCGCCATGATCGTCTCTTTCTGCTTGTCGTTGAGCTTGTCGGTCATGGCCGATTCGATGAAGCCCGGGGCGACGCAGTTGACGGTAATGTTGCGGGTGGCGATCTCCTGCGCCAGCGACTTGGAGAAGCCGATCATGCCGGCCTTTGAGGCGCAGTAATTGGTCTGGCCGGGATTGCCGGTGACGCCGACCACCGAGGTGATGTTGATGATGCGGCCATGACGCCGGCGCATCATCGGATGGGTCAGCTCGCGGGTGAGCCGGAACACGGCGGTGAGGTTCACCTCGATCACGGAATCCCAGTCGGCGTCCGACATGCGCACGAACAGTCCGTCTTTGGTGATGCCGGCATTGTTGACCAGGATGTCGACGCCCTCGAGGTCGGCTTCAGCCTTCTGGCCGAGCGCCTTGACTGCGTCGCGGTTCGTCAGATCCGCTGGAAACAGTTTTACGCGGTCGCCCAACTCGCCCGCCAAGGCCTCCAGCTTCTCCACACGAGTACCGTGCAGGCCGACGATCGCGCCCTGGCTGTGCAGCACCCTGGCGATCGCCTCGCCGATGCCTCCCGATGCGCCGGTGACGAGCGCCTTGCGGCCGGTCAGTTCGAACATTTTACTTCCTTTCAAATCGGACAGGTCAGCTGCCGGGCTATCTGTAGACGTCGCCGCGATGGTCGATCGTCACGACAAGAATCACCAGCCGCGTGTCTTGCACATCGCAGACAATCCGGTAGTCCCCAACTCGGTACCTCCAGAATGTCGCCAACGGGCCTTTAAGTGGTTTGCCTAGCTCACGCGGATTGTCGAGATAGGCAAGTCGATTTTCGATGAATTCGCGGATACGGTTTCGTGTATGCGGATCTAGTGTTTCGACAAACTTGCGAGCCGAACGAGCATACTCAAGCGTCCAGGCCACGCCAGAAATCCTCGCTCTTTACGACATCCTCCTCACCTCGCCTGATGCGCTCAAGCACCTCGGCAGCGAGATAATAGTCTTCCAGGTCTTCGAGCCCACGTTCAATGAGTTCACGTAGATAATAGGCTTTACTGCGGCCGGTCTTGGCGGCCAGAAAGTCCAATCGTTCTTCAATCTCAGGCGCCAGACGGATGGATGTCGGCATGAGGGACCCCCGATGAATACATGTATTCATATATGGCATTGGGGTTGAAAATTCAAGCTTTGATGGTCATCCCAACGCCGCCAGCGCCGCCTCGACTTCCGCCGCCGTGCCGATGGCGCCGGTGGCGATGTCGCGATTGATGCGGCGCGCCAGGCCGGACAGCACCTTGCCTGCACCGACCTCGTAAAGCGTCGCGACGCCATTGGCGCCGAACCATTCCACCGTCTCGCGCCAGCGCACGCGGCCGGTCACCTGCTGGACCAGGCGGCGGGCGATCTCGCCCGGGTCGCTGGTCGGCGTCACCGTCACGTTCGAGACGACCGGCACTACCGGCGCGGATTTCGCGACATCCGCCAGCGCGTCCCGCATGATATCGGCGGCCGGCGCCATCAGCGCCGAGTGGAAAGGAGCGGAAACCTGCAGCATCAGCGCCCGCTTGGCGCCCTTTTCGGTGCACAGCTTCGCCGCCAGCTCGACCGCCGCCTTGGCGCCGGAAATCACCAGCTGGCCGCCGCCATTGTCGTTGGCGACCTGGCAAACGGAGCCTTTGGCCGCTTGCGCGCATGCCGCTTCGACATCGGCCTGTTCCAGTCCGATGATTGCGGCCATGGCGCCCTCGCCGGCCGGCACCGCCGCCTGCATGGCGTTGCCGCGGGTCCGAAGCAGCCGTGCCGCGTCGCCGACCGAAACGAAACCGGCCGCGGCAAGCGCCGAATATTCGCCCAGCGAATGACCGGCCACATAGGCCACCTTGTCTTTCAGCGAGAAGCCGCGCGCTTCGAGCGCCCGCATCGCCGCCAGCGACACCGCCATCAGTGCCGGCTGGGCATTGGCGGTCAGCGTCAAGGTCTCTTCCGGTCCTTCCCAGATGAGTTTCGACAGTTTTTCGCTGAGCGCGGCGTCCACTTCCTCGAAGACGCGGCGCGCTTCGGGGAATTGATCGGCCAGGTCCTTACCCATGCCGACGGCCTGGCTGCCCTGTCCCGGAAAGGTGAATGCGACGGCCATTTGAAGTCACTCCAGAGGCTGGTTTTCCTGCCTCTGGAGCAAGGCGGACGGGCCAAGTCAAGCCCGCGAGCACCTCTTCGGCGAGCATTTCAGCCGGAAAACCGTGCTGACTCCCTGTTCCGAAAGGCTTTTTGACGATCACACTCCATGAATCAATTAGCCACCACGGTTCCACCAATCATAAGGATTCACCTAGGCTGAAAGTGTTCCGATCAAAAAGCTCAACACAGGTCCACTGATTACCCACTTCCATGCTGCCCGGATTCCAAAGCTGTTGGGTTACCCGGTTTCCAGACATGGCGCATAACGCAAAGTTGATCTCCATCTTGGATTGACTTCAAAGCGTCGCAGCAAATTCCTTCTAATCACGAGGAATGGAGGAAGGAATGGCTGAAGAGGTCAGTCCAAATAACCCTACAGAGGCTGCGGCCGAAATTGCCAAGACCGATGGCATGACCCACAGACCCATTACTATCGATCAATTCTGGGATGAGAACCCGTTAATTATGCCCTGGATTGAGCAATACCTACCACGGAATCGCATGTGGAAAGACGCAGTCTTCGGCGTATATAACGCATTTTTCACGATTGTCATAATTGTGATGCTGTCAAAGGTATTCTTATTGCCTGATAAAGCGATTCTCGCTCCTGGCATTATTTTGATGGTCTGGAATTCATATCTTTTGGCAAAGCTTAATACAAGAATGGCCCGTGCACAGGGAAAATTCCTTAGAGCCAAGCTGAATGCGAGACCCTTTTCCGAAAGGGTTCGGGACGGAGTGCAGGGAATTAAAGAATGGTTGAACCCTTAAATCGGAGGCCAACATGCAGAGGTTGTCGAAGTTGCTTTGTTTCGTCTCCGGCATGCTGGTGGCCGGCGTCGCCCATGCGGGGCAAGGGGAACGGGCCTATAAAAGAGGAGACTACGCAGCGGCTGTCTTGGAGTGGAGCGTCCTGGCTAACACCGGTGATCCCAAAGCGCAGGACAATCTTGGAACTGCTTACGCCGAAGGGCACGGTGTCACACAGGATTACCTCCAAGCTGCCGCTTGGTACCGTAAGGCAGCGGACCAAGGTGACGCCCAGGCAGAGCAAAATCTCGCTTATCTTTACGACCGTGGGCTAGGCGTCAAGCAGGACTATGCCGAGGCCGTAATTTGGTATCGAAAAGCAGCCGACCAAGGATTGGCGGACGCTCAAACCAATCTCGGGTTGCTTTACAGAGATGGAACGGGCGTCCCGCAGGACTATAGAGAAGCCGCCACGTGGTTCCGTGAGGCAGCCGACCAAAGAACGGCCGTTGCCCAATACTTTCTGGGATTGGCCTACCTCAAAGGTCAAGGGGTCGCCCAGGATTATGCTGAAGCAATCGCATGGTATCGCAAAGGGGCCGAGCAGGGAAACGCCCTGGCGCAGCACGATCTTGGCGTAGTGTATGCGAAGGGACTAGGCGTTACGATTGACTACGCCCAGGCCGTTTCTTGGTTCCAGAAGGCTGCGAACCAAGGAAATGCGGCTGCTGAGTACGACCTTGGTGTTTCGTACTACAAGGGGCTAGGGCTTCCCTTAGACTATGTGCAGGCCGTCTCTTGGTTCCAGAAGGCTGCCGACCAGGGGAATGCGGGTGCTGAGTACAACCTTGGAGTGGCATACCTCGGTGGCTATGGCGTGAAGCAGGATACTGCCCACGCTCTCATTTTGATTCGCAAGGCTGCTGATCAAGGGGACCCTGCGGCCAAGGCCTATCTTATCAAGTTGGAGCCGCCCGCAAAAAAGGCCTAGGATTCGCTCTTTCTCAGAGACTCGGCGCTCTGACCAAGAGCCGGTGGTGTTGGATCACACCTGATGAAAACCGCTCACGTTTAGTTTGCTGGCTCTTCTTATTTCCGCCACAGGCGCTAGCTTTGCGTGACATTTCGATGACACAACCGTGACGCGTGTGGAAGGCGGGTTACGTGGGCCGGGGGAAGTAGAGTGGCAAGGATCAGGAAAGGCGCGGCCAAGCCCGCGCCACAGTTTTTGGAAGACGATCCGTCCACCGGCTATCTGCCGGGACGAGCCTGGCCGACCGTGCGCTACGGTCTGGCGACGCTTCTCGCCTCCGCCCTGCTGGTGTTCGCGATCGAATTGATCGTACGCGACGATTTCTTCGGCACGGTCGATTTCTTCCTGCAGCCGTTCAAGCCGGGCTGGACCACCATCATCGTCTTCGCCCTGGTGCTGGTGGGGCTCGACGCCGTACTCGGGCGCAGCCACCAGAGCCTGATGATCGTGGCGCCCCTGACGCTGGCGCTGGCCTTTGTCGGCCACCAGAAATCGCATTATCTCGGCGATCCGCTCTATCCGACGGATTTCCTGTTTGCCCGCCAGATCGTGGCGCTGCTGCCGCTTCTGGTGCGCGAGCGGCCGTGGACGGCCGTCATGCTGGCGGCCGGCATCGTCGGCGGCCTGACGCTGCTCGTCTATGGCTGGCGGAGCTGGCGCCGGCGGGTGCCGATCCTCAGCCGCAAGGGCCGCCTGGCGCGGCTGGCGCTTGCCGTACCGCTGCTCGCTTTCTTCGTCTCGATCATGGACTACGCCACCTTCTCGTGGACGCGCGACAGGCTGCAGATCATCCCGATCATGTGGGACCAGAAGGAAAATTACGCCTCCAACGGCTTCGCGCTCGCCTTCGCGATGAATGTGCCGATGGCGCATGTCTCGGCCCCGCCCGGCTATACCGACAAGGTGTTGGACGCGATCACGCGTCCCGGGGTCGCCGCCTCGGTGCCGGACCAGAAGCCCGACATCATCGTGGTGATGAGCGAATCCTTCTGGGATCCGACGCAGCTGCCCGGCGTCACCATCAAGCCCGATCCGATCCCGACGGTCAGGGCGCTGCGCTCCGGCTCGATGTTCTCCCCCGAGTTCGGCGGCATGACCGCCAATATCGAATTCGAGGCGCTGACCGGCTTTTCCAACGCCTTCCTGCCGGCCGGCTCTATCCCCTACCAGCAATATGTGCGCACCCCGACGCCGTCGCTGGCGACCTTCCTGAAGAGCGAGGGCTACCGGGCGCGCGCCATCCACCCCGGCACCAACTGGTTCTGGAACCGCGGCGCCGTTTATGCCGATTTCGGCTTCAACGACTTCCGCTCGGAAGAGACGCTGCCGCCGATGGAAAAGCGCGGGCCGCTGGCGTCCGACGCGGCGATGACCGACGAGATCATCCGCGAGGCCGACGCCAGCGACGATCCGGTGTTCCTGTTCGCCGTCAGCCTGCAGAACCACGGTCCTTACGAGCCCTATCGCTACTATAACCCGACGCATTCGGTCGACGCGCCGATCAGTTCCTGGGCGCGGGAATCGCTGCTTTCCTATGCCGAGGGCTCGGCCGACGCCGACCGCGGCCTGCAGCGGCTGATCGACTGGGCGAAGGCCCGCCAGCGACCGACCGTCATCGCCTTCTTCGGCGACCATCTGCCGCCGCTCGGACCCGTCTATGTCGAGACCGGCTTCCTCAAGGACAATGTCGCGCCGCGCAAGGAGCCGGCGAACGCCGCGCTCGAGCATCACGACACGCCTTTGGTCATCTGGTCGAACCGTTCCGGTCCGGTGCAGAACCTGGGCTCGGTAAGCCCGGCCTTCCTGCCCTACCATATCCTGACCACGGCGGGCATCACCCACCCCTATTACACCGGCTTCCTCGGCGCGCTGCGCGAACACTACCGCGTGGTCGACCGCAACCTGCTCCTGACGCCCGCGGGCGAAGCGACACCGGACTGGGCGCGGCAGAAGCAGATCGATCCGAAGATCAACGATTTCCGGCTCATCCAATACGACATGATGTTCGGCAAGCGGCGCTCGGCGCCCGACTTCTTCCCCGAGACGGTGGACAAGCTCGTCGCGCATACGAGTTGAGTAATCGGAGCTGGCAAGCGAACGCCCGTCGAGCGCCGATCGTCGCACAGATGACGAGAACGAAAACGGTCGTGGCGCGACCGTTCCCATGCCGCGGCGCCAACTCCCTTCAGTTGGTGAGCTGCAGCCTGGAGAACTTGTTGGCGATGCTCTGGAAGACGTTGGGCAGCTTGGCCGGGTCCTCGACGGCGTAATAGTCGCTCGGGTCGGAAGCGCAGGCGCTGTAGAGCGAGCGGTTGGCCGCCGTATCGGCCTGCAGCACCATGGTGTAGATCTGGACGCCCTGGCTCTTCAGCTGTGCGCAGACATTCTTCGTCCAGCCGTCGACGTTGCGCGCCGCCGTCGTCTGGTTGCTCGAACCGAAACGGCTGCTGGCGAGGTAGCCATAGGAGGTGTAGTCCGATTTCTGCGGCGTGTTGGAGGCGCCGTAGACGACGTTCTCGCCGTCGGTCAAAAGCATCACCACCTTGGTGACGCCCGCCGTCTTATAGGGGGCGGCGTCGGTATAGGGCGGCTGCGGCGACAGCACCCGCTGGCCCCAGCTCAAGCCTTCGGACACGTTGGTGCCGGAGCCGTTCCATTCGCTCATCTGGCTCGCCGCCAGGCGCAGCTTGTCGAAGTCGTCGGTCAGCGGAATGATCGGCGTCGGGCAGGCGCGGTTCGGGCCGATAGTGATCGTATTGCCGGCCTCGGTGATTATCTTCGTGGTCGAGGCGACATATTTTCCGATGACCTTCAAATCCGCGCTGAGAAGCGCGTTGACGAGGCCGGTCACGAGACCGCTAAGGTCGATGCCCAGTATGTTCTGGTTCAGCTTGCTGTTGTCTATCGTGTCGTCGAGATAGGAATTGTTGTAGCCGGTCGAAGAATTGCCGTAAGAGGCCGACGGCTTCCTGGCGACGTCCGGGTCGTCCGGCGCGAAATACGGCACGAACAGCGTATCGGGCTTCGACGGGTCCGGCGGCGTGTCGGCGATGTTCAAGGCGCCGGGCCGCGCCTCGACGCAACCCTTCCAGCCCGTGTTGTTCCAGCCGCCCTTCTGGCCGAGCTGTTTGAACAGCGCCATATGGTTCGGGCGCTTGCCGTCGATGACCGGGAAGTTGACGCCGTTGCTGGACGACTTGCCGTCCATGTCGATCCAGGACGGATCGAATTCGGGGCCGTTGACGTTGACGGCGGTGACGAAGGGCACCAGCGAGGCCCGCACGGACCGGGTCGGCGACTTGACCGCCTCGAGATAATCGAGCAGCGACTTGGACGCGGTTCGCAGCGCGGTGATACGCGCGCCGGCCATCGAACCGGTGTTGTCGAGCACCAGCACCACTTCGAGCTGGTTGTTGGATTCGACCGCCGAAGCGTCGACGCTGATGTGCTTTTCGGCGCCGAACAGGAACGCGAAGTTGAGATTGACGTCGGCCGAGGCGGTGGCCTTGGTCTTGACGAAGTTGACGCCTCTGTCGACGGTCAGCGTGGCCTTGGCGTTCGAGAGTTCGCTGTGGCTGGCCACATTGGCCTGGAAATAGCTGTCAAAAGCACCGGCGCGCGTCGTCTCGGCATCGCCGAGATGCGAGGAGGCGAGGTTCGCGGCGTCCAGCGCGTTCTGCAGGTTGCTTTTTGCTCGCATCAGAGTGGAGACATCGGTGGCAAAGGCCACCGCGCCCAGCATGGCAGGCACGCCCACCGCCAGCATCAACGAGAAATTGCCGCGCCTCGAGCGCCAAAACTGCCTGAGAAGCATCCCCTACCCCCTGGAATTGCTCGATTTCCTGCCGCCTTGCGGCTCGCGTGCCTCTCATGCGCTTTTCATGATAAACGGGTGGTTACAACCGGATACAACCTTATGGGGTGGTTAAAGCCCGATTACTGGAAAATCGATAAAAACATGCCTCGGCCGGCGTTGGCGTTTCTTCCGAAACTGCGACACATTGCAGTCCCGCCCGGCAGCTTGCCGGCCTTGCCTTCCTGGAGATTTGCTGTATAGACCCGCGCAATCTGCCGGTCCTTGCTGGGGGCTGAACGGAGGGCCGTGGCCTTTTCGAAGGCCGCGACACGAAGCGAGATACGCTTCCAGCCTCCCGTGTCTCCGCTCTCGACCGTCTCGTGATGCTCCTTTCTTCCCCGCTCCTTGCGACCGGGTCAGACAAGTTGCAGAGGCTTAGCCGCGAGGGCCGGTCAGAGAAACGAAGAAAGGCAGAAAGACATAATGGCTCTTTACGAACATGTGTTTCTTGCCCGGCAGGACCTGTCGCAGCAGCAGGTTGACGCGCTTGTCGAACAGTACAAGGGCGTCATCGCGGCGAATGGCGGATCGGTCGGCCGGATCGAGAACTGGGGACTGAAGTCCCTCACCTACCGGGTCAAGAAGAACCGGAAGGCTTACTACACGCTGATGGACATCACCTGCCCGCCGGCCGCGCTCAATGAAATGGAGCGTCAGATGGGCCTGTCGGAAGACGTCCTTCGCTTCCTGACCATCAAGGTCGAGGCGCATGAGGAAGGTGCTTCGGCGATGATGCAGAAGCGCGAAGAGCGCTCCGAGCGCGGCGGCTTCGGCGACCGCGACCGTGGCGATCGTGGCCCGCGCTCCTTCGGCGACCGCGACCGCGGTGACCGTCCGCCGCGCAGCTTCGGTGGCGACCGCGATGGCGGTGGCGATCGTGGTCCGCGCCGTCCGCGCGAAGGCTTTGAAGGGGGTGCAGAATAATGGTCGACATCAATCAGATCCCGACCCGGCGCCCGTTCCATCGCCGCCGCAAGACCTGCCCGTTCTCCGGCGCCAACGCTCCGAAGATCGACTACAAGGACGTGCGTCTTTTGCAGCGCTACATCTCCGAGCGCGGCAAGATCGTGCCGTCGCGCATCACCGCCGTCAGCCAGAAGAAGCAGCGCGAGCTCGCCAAGGCGATCAAGCGCGCCCGCTTCCTCGGCCTGCTGCCTTACGTGGTTCGCTAAGACCTGACATTGGATGCGGGCGCTTGCCGCCCGCATCCACCTCACGGCGACGGGCGCCGCGAAGGTTTGAAGCTAAATCCCGAGTTGGGGCCGATGGCCTCTAACTGCCCAGACAGGCAGGACAGCGACAAGAGCGGCGACGCCGCACCGAGCTTCCTGACCTGTTCCAATTCATTCAGCGCCGATCGAAAGGTCAGCGCACAGACGAAGGAACGAAACCATGGAAGTCATTCTCCTCGAGCGCATTTCCCGCCTCGGCCAGATGGGCGAGACCGTGAAGGTCAAGGACGGGTTCGCCCGCAATTTCCTGCTGCCGCAGGGCAAGGCGCTGCGCGCCAACGAAGCCAACAAGAAGAAGTTCGAGGGCCAGCGCGCCCAGCTCGAAGCCCGCAACCTGGAGCGCAAGTCGGAAGCCACGCAGGTCGCCGAGAAGCTCGACGGCAAGAGCTTCATCGTGGTGCGCTCGGCCGGCGAGACCGGCCAGCTCTACGGCTCGGTGTCGACCCGCGACATCGCCGATCTGCTCATCGCCGAAGGCTTCACCGTCAACCGCAACCAGATCGAGCTCAACCAGCCGATCAAGACCATCGGCCTCTCCAACGTGGCGATCGCGCTGCATCCGGAAGTCGAGGTCACCGTAACGCTCAACGTCGCCCGTTCGGCCGACGAGGCGGAGCGCCAGGCCAAGGGCGAGACGCTGACCACCGCCGAAGCCATCTATGGCGACGACATCAACGACAACGCCCGGCCGGAGAATTTCTTCGACCCGAACGCTGAGTTCGAAGGCGGCGAAGAGAACGCCTGACCGCTGGGCCTGACCGGCACATCCTCCGAAGCATCGCTTCGCTTAGCAGACGTCCAGGATTTCTGGACCAACGCCCGGGTCTCCGACCCGGGCTTTTTTGTGCCAAAAGGAACTTTTCGACACCCTATATCTTGTGCACATTACAGCGTGGCGCGTCGATTGGACGCGGGCGACGCGCTGTGGCACTTTCGTTCTGGCATTCCAGTCCGATTACCGGGTGATCCGACTGAGGGGACATTTGGTCATGAATATCCTGTTGAAACACGTTCTCGAGCGCCTGGTGCGGGCCGGCGACCTGAAGGTGACCGGGCCGAAGGGCACGACGCACAAGTTCGGCGACGGCAGCGGCGAACCGGTGCACATCCACATCAAGACCATGCATGCCGAGCGCGCCATCAGCTTCGACCCGATGCTGGCGGTGCCCGAAGCCTATATGGACGGCGAGCTGGATGTGCTCGAGGGTGGCGTTCTCGGGCTGATGCGCATCGCGTTCCAGAACATGGGCTCGAGCGGCATCGACGTGTCCTGGTCGAAGGCGATCGAGAATCTGCGACATGCCTTCCGCCGGCTGCAGCAGATCAACACCGCCGCCCGTTCGCGCCGCAATGTGCAGCGCCACTACGACCTGTCGGGCGAGCTCTACAAGCTCTTCCTCGACGAGGACATGCAGTATTCCTGCGCCTATTTCGAGCAACCCGACATGACGCTGGACGAAGCGCAGCTGGCCAAGAAGCGCCACATCGCCGCGAAGCTCAGGCTGAAGGCCGGCCAGACGGTGCTCGACATCGGCTCCGGCTGGGGCGGGCTCGGCCTTTATCTCGCCAAGGCCTTCGACGTCGACGTGCAGGGCGTGACGCTTTCGACCGAGCAGCATGGTGTCGCCACCGACCGCGCGCATGCGCAGGGGCTGCAGGACCGCGTGCATTTCGAGCTCAAGGACTATCGGCACATCAACGAGCGCTTCGACCGCATCGTCTCGGTCGGCATGTTCGAGCATGTCGGCGTCAACCACTACCGCACCTTCTTCGACAAGGCCGCGACGCTGCTTAAGCCGGACGGCGTGATGCTGCTCCACACGATCGGCCGTTCCGGCGTGCCGTGGGCGACCAGCGCCTTCGTACGCAAATACATTTTCCCGGGCGGCTACATCCCGGCCCTTTCCGAAGTGATGCCGGCGATCGAGAAGTCGGGCCTTGTCGTCACCGACATCGAGATCCTGCGGCTGCATTATGCCGATACGCTGAAGCACTGGGGCGCACGCTTCGCCGCCAACCGCGACAAGGCGAAAGCCATCTATGACGAGCGCTTCTGCCGCATGTGGGAGTTCTATCTCGCCGCCTCGGAAGCCGCCTTCCGCTGGCAGGACCTGGTGATCTTCCAGTTCCAGATCGCCAAGAAGAACGACACGCTGCCGATGACGCGCGACTACATGGCCAAATGCGAGAAGGCGCTGGAGCTGCGCGACATCGGGCACAAGGAGCCGGCCGCGCCAGCTCCCGCCAAGCCGACCCGCCGCAAGAAGGTTGAATAGACGCGGCATCGATTGCCGCTTGCCATTACGGCGTGACGCCACGAAAAGGTCTCGTTCGCGAGACCTTTTTCATGACCTACCTCATCTACATCGCAGCAGCGCTGGCCGAGATCGCCGGCTGCTTTTCGTTCTGGGCGTGGTGGCGGCTGGAGAAATCGCCGCTCTGGCTTCTCCCAGGTCTCGCCTCGCTGGCGCTGTTTGCCTTCCTGCTGTCGCTGGTCGACACGGATGCTGCGGGCCGCGCCTATGCCGCCTATGGCGGCATCTACATTGCCGCCTCGCTCGGCTGGCTGTGGCTGGTCGAAGGCGTGCGCCCCGACCGCTGGGACCTGGCGGGTGCGGCGCTCTGCATCGTCGGCGCCTCGGTCATCCTGCTTGCGCCGAGAGCATGATGCCGAAAAGTGTGAAGCGGTTTTCGGACGACATCCTGCTCTATCTCTCTAATTCCAGGGGAGCCTGAGATGGAACTGCCCGCCCGGCTCCGGCAAGGCGTCGACAGCCTCGTGGAGAAGGTGCCGTTGCCGGCGCTGAAACAGGCCGCGAAGACGCTCTCCGAGCGCTACCGCGCCGAGCTGCGCGACGGCCGCCTGCATATGGGCGAGGACATGGCGGTCAAGGCCTATCTGGCGACGCGGCTGCCCGCCACCTATGCCGCCGTGCGGGCCAGCCTCCAGACGCTGACCGATGCGCGACCGGATTTCCAGCCGAAGACCTTGCTCGACGTCGGCGCCGGACCTGGCACCATGCTTTGGGCCACGACTGACGTCTGGCCTGAACTGGAACGGGCGGTGCTGGTCGAGGCAAGCGCCGCCGTGCGCAAGGTCGGCCAGTCGCTCGTGGAAGGCGCGATCGCGGCCCGCGCCGACTGGATCGCCGGCGACGCGACGATAGATCTCGACGGCATCATGCCCGCCGACCTCGTCAGCGCCGCCTACGTGCTGGACGAAATCGCGCCTGCCTCGCTGCCAAAACTCATCGCCCGCCTCTGGGGGCTTACGGCCGACACGCTTCTCATCGTCGAGCCTGGCACGCCCGCCGGCTGGCAGCGCATCCTTGCCGCGCGCCAGCAACTGATCGCGGCGGGCGCGCATGTCCTGGCGCCCTGCCCGCATGCGGCGCCCTGCCCGCTCGCGCCGCCCGACTGGTGCCATTTCGCGCGCCGCGTCGCCCGTTCGCGCCTGCATCGCCTGGTCAAGGAAGCCGAGGTGCCGTGGGAGGACGAGAAGTTCATCTACCTGGCCGCCTCCCGGCAGCCGGCGCCGGCCCGCCCGGCACGGGTGATCGCGCCGCCGAAAGGCGGCTCGGGCAAGGTGGTGCTGAAACTCTGCCAACCGGACGGCAGCGCCGGCGAGCGCCTGTTCAGCAAGCGCGACGGCGAGGTGTTCAAGGCAGCGCGGCGGGCGAACTGGGGCGACACGCTCGGCTGAGCCGTACACGCCCAGAAGGTAGCGGCGTCGATGCGTTGGCGGAATCGCAACTTTGGAGATTGGCCGAAGCGCCCGAACTTCGTCATCCACGGGCGCAGCGACGCGCAGCGGCGCGCAGACCCGAGGATCCATGCCGCGACGTGGCGCGAAGAATGAAGGCGGTGCAGAAGGGAGGTCTCTTCTGCGCCGCTGCATCGCTTATAGGTAACGGCATGGATTCTATGGTCTGCGCCGCGTCGCTTCGCTCCTTGCTCCGCCATAGAATGACGACGAAACAAACGTTTCGGCCAATCGCAAAGGTTAGCGACGGCTAGGCGAACGGAACCGCCGGCCGCCCGGTAGGAGCACCTTCCATACCATCTTACCGAACAAATTGTTCTTGCTTCGTTCCGATCCTGCAACTAAGAATAGTCCCTTGCCGAGTCAACCGGAATCGGGCCACCGGAATACTGTCCTGTGGACGGTTTGCCGTTCCTGTGAACAACGTGAATCACGGTCGGTTGGCCGCATAGTGATGCAGAAAGGTCAGCACCGAATCTTCCCGTTCTGATATCGATAAGGCGGGATCGAAATCGGGGATATCATGGCAGAGGCGGCACTGAAATTCGGCGCGGCGGAAACGCCGCTTTATCGCGAGGCACCGAACAACATCGAAGCCGAGCAGGCGTTGCTCGGCGCAATCCTCGTCAACAACGACGCCTTCTACCGTGTCTCGGATTTCCTCAAGCCGGCGCATTTCTACGAGCCGCTGCACCGCCGCATCTTCGAGATTGCGGCCGAGCTCATCCGCATGGGCAAGATCGCAACGCCGATCACACTCAAGACCTTCCTGCCGGCCGACGAGAAGGTCGGCGACATGACTGTGGCGCAATATGTCGTGCGCCTTGCCGTCGAAGCCGTCACCGTCGTCAATGCGACCGACTATGGCCGCGCCATCTACGATCTCGCCACGCGCCGTGCGCTGATCACCGTCGGCGAGGACATGGTCAACATCGCCTATGACGCGCCGGTCGACATGTCGCCCTCCGACCAGATCGAGGACGCCGAGCGGCGGCTGTTCGAGCTCGCCGAAACCGGCCGTTATGACGGCGGCTTCGAAAGCTTCAACGATGCGGTCAAGACCGCCGTCGACATGGCCAATGCCGCTTATATGCGCGACGGCCATCTGTCCGGCATCTCGACCGGCCTGCGCGATCTCGACCGCCGCATGGGCGGCCTCCAGCCCTCCGATCTGATCGTGCTCGCCGGGCGCCCGGGCATGGGCAAGACGTCCCTGGCCACCAACATCGCCTTCAACATCGCCGAGGCCTATGTCCCGGCGCAGCAGGCCGATGGCAGCTTCAAGGCCGCCAATGGGGGCGTCGTCGGTTTCTTCTCGCTGGAAATGTCGTCGGAGCAGCTCGCCACCCGTATCATTTCCGAGCAGACCGAGATCTCGTCATCAAAGATCCGCCGCGGCGAAATCACAGAAATGGATTTCGAAAAGCTCGTCGCCTGCTCGCAGACCATGCAGAAGATCCCGCTGTTCATTGACCAGACCGGCGGCATCTCGATCGCGCAGTTGTCGGCTCGGGCGCGGCGTCTGAAGCGCCAGCGTGGCCTTGACCTCATTGTCATCGACTATATCCAGCTGATGCAGGGATCGAGCGCCAAGGCCTCGCAGAACCGCGTGCAGGAAATCACCGAGATCACCACGGGCTTGAAGGCTTTGGCGAAGGAACTCGGCGTGCCGATCATCGCGCTGTCACAGCTGTCGCGTCAGGTCGAAAGCCGCGACGACAAGCGCCCGCAGCTCTCGGACCTGCGTGAATCAGGCTCCATCGAGCAGGACGCCGACGTGGTGCTGTTCGTCTATCGCGAGGAATATTACCTCAAGAACCGCGAGCCGAAGCTCGGCACCGAAGAATACGTCAAGTGGGAAAACGAGATGAACGAGGCGCGCGGCAAGGCCGAGTGCATCGTGGCCAAGCAGCGCCACGGACCGACCGGCACCGTCAGCCTCGCCTTCCACGGCGAGTTCACGCGCTTCTCCGATCTGGCTGAAGAGCATCATCTGCCGGAGAGGTTTGAGTAGCGTTTTGGCCAACGTCTCACTCCGTCGCCCCCCTCTCTGTCCTGCCGGACATCTCCCCCTCGAGGGGGGAGATTGGATGTCGCGTCTGCTTTCGCCAATCACCAACGTTGCAGGATGGGCGCCGTCGGCGAAACTGCCGATCTCCCCCCTAGAGGGGGAGATGTCCGGCAGGACAGAGGGGGGCGCGAAGGATCGCGGCGTCCGCCCAGAGCCAAAAAGGTAACAGCGTGGCCAAATCGCGTGTTCAGTTCATCTGCCAGAATTGCGGCTCGGTGCATCAGCGCTGGGCCGGCAAATGCGATGCCTGCGGCGAGTGGAACACGCTGGTCGAGGAAGGCACGTCCGGCGGCATCGGCTCGGGGCCGGCGAACACGCGCAACGCGCGCAAGGGCCGCGCCGTGGTGCTGACCAGCCTGTCGGGCGACATCGAGGACGCGCCGCGCATCGTTTCCGGTATCGGCGAGCTCGACCGCGCCACCGGAGGTGGCTTCGTGCGCGGCTCGGCCCTGCTGGTCGGCGGCGATCCCGGCATCGGCAAGTCGACGCTGCTGACGCAGGCAGCCGCCGCGCTCGCCTCGAAGGGCCATCGCATCGTCTATGTCTCGGGTGAGGAAGCGGTGGCGCAGATCAGGCTCAGGGCACAGCGCCTCGGCGTCGCCTCGACGCCGGTCGAGCTCGCCGCCGAAACCAATGTCGAGGACATCCTGGCCACCATCGCCGACGGCAAGCGGCCAGACCTCGTCATCCTCGATTCCATCCAGACGCTGTGGACCGACCTTGCCGATTCGGCGCCGGGCACCGTCACCCAGGTGCGCGCGGCCGCTCAAGCCATGATCCGCTACGCGAAATCCACAGGCGCCGCGATCGTGCTCGTCGGGCATGTCACCAAGGAAGGCCAGATCGCGGGCCCTCGCGTCGTCGAGCACATGGTCGACGGCGTGCTCTACTTCGAAGGCGAAGGCAACCACCACTTCCGCATCCTGCGCACGGTGAAGAACCGCTTTGGCCCGACCGACGAGATCGGCGTGTTCGAAATGTCGGACAAGGGCCTGCGCGAGGTGTCCAATCCATCCGAGCTGTTTCTCGGCGAACGCCACGCGAAGTCGCCGGGAGCGGCGGTTTTCGCGGGCATGGAAGGCACAAGGCCGGTGCTGGTCGAGATCCAGGCGCTGGTCGCGCCCTCCTCGCTCGGCACGCCGCGCCGCGCCGTCGTCGGCTGGGACGGCGCGCGGCTGTCAATGGTGCTCGCCGTGCTCGAGGCGCATTGCGGCGTCCGTTTCGGCCAGCACGACGTCTATCTCAATGTCGCCGGCGGCTACCGGATCTCGGAGCCGGCGGCCGATCTCGCGGTCGCCGCCGCGCTGGTTTCGTCGCTCACCGGTCTTGCCCTTCCCGCCGATTGCGTCTATTTCGGCGAAATCAGCCTATCGGGCGCCGTGAGGCCGGTCGCGCACGCGCAGCAGCGCCTCAAGGAAGCCGAAAAGCTGGGCTTTGGAAGCGCGGTGCTGCCACTCGGCAGCGAGGAACTTGTCGGTGGTAATGGGGCCGGGGGGATCGGGGCCGGCGCTTTCCAGCCCACCGAGCTTGCCGACCTTGTGGCGCGCATAGCCGGCTCACGGCGCGGCCGTGCCGATGACGCGGAGTGACGCGGCTCCTCGGGCCGTAAGACAGGAAGTGGGGCGAGAACCATGCCGATTACGCTGCTTGACGGAATCCTCGTTGGCTTCACCCTGGTCTCTGCGATGCTCGCCATGGTGCGCGGCTTCTCCCGCGAAGTGCTCTCGGTGGTTTCCTGGGCGGCAGCGGCGGCGGCGGCATTCTTCTTCTACAAGCCGGTCCTGCCCTATGTTCAGCCCTATGTCGAGAATGACAAGATCGCGATGGCGGCTTCGGCGGGCGTCGTCTTCCTCATCGCGCTGATCGTCGTCTCCGTCATCACCATGAAGCTTGCCGACTGGATCATCGATTCGCGCATCGGCGCGCTCGACCGCACGCTCGGCTTCCTCTACGGCGCGGCGCGCGGCATCCTGGTGGTCGCGGTGGCGCTCATGTTCTTCAACTGGCTGGCCGGTGCCAAGGCGCCCGCCTGGGTCGCCAACGCCAAGTCGCGGCCATTGCTGGAGACGATCGGCGCCAAGCTCGAAAGCGTGCTGCCGGAAAACACCGAGGAACTGGTCAACAAATACACGCATAAGGGCACGCCGCAGGCCGGCGCGCCCGCGACCACCGACCAGCCCGCGGCCGAGCCGCCGGCAGGCGACGACAACGCGCCGGCGCCCGACGACAGCGAGAGCGATGCCCCGGCCGACAACGAGCCGGCTCCGGCGCCTGCCCCGGCTCCCGCTCCAGCGCCGGCAAACTGATTGCGGGCAAGCCCACGCGGCTTGTCCCTATTTGTGAATGCCTGACGGTGCGCGTTGCGTTCCGCAAGAGATCGCCCTATATGGCAGCTTTAGCGGAGCTTGAGCACCAGATGGCAGACTCAACGGCAGATGCAGGCAATGTCCTTTCCGCTGAGGCCGATGACCATTTCCACGATGAATGCGGCGTGTTCGGCATTTTTGGCCGGCAGGACGCGGCAGCCATCGTCACGCTCGGCCTGCACGCCTTGCAGCATCGCGGCCAGGAAGCGGCCGGCATCGTCTCGTATGACGGCACCCAGTTCCATGTCGAGCGCCATGTCGGCCTGATCGGCGATACCTTCACCAAACAGCGCGTCATCGACAGCCTGCAAGGCAACCGCGCCATCGGCCACACGCGCTACGCCACCACCGGCGGCGCCGGCGTCCGCAACATCCAGCCTTTCTTCGCCGAGCTCGCCGAAGGCGGTCTTGCCGTGGCTCACAATGGCAACCTGACCAACGCGCTCACCGTGCAGCGCGCATTGCAGAAGCAAGGCTCGATCTTCTCCTCGACCTCCGACACCGAGACGCTGCTGCACCTGGTCGCGACCAGCAAGGAGCGCGACCTGAATTCGCGTTTCATCGATGCGATCCGGCAGGTCGAGGGCGCCTTCTCGCTGGTGGCGATGACGGCCAAGAAGATGATCGGCTGCCGCGATCCGCTCGGCATCCGCCCGCTGGTACTTGGCGATCTCGACGGCGCCTGGATCCTCGCTTCCGAGACCTGCGCGCTCGACATCATCGGCGCCCGCTTCGTGCGCGACGTCAAGCCCGGCGAGATGGTGGTGGTCACCTCGAAGGGTATCGAGAGCCTGTTCCCGTTCGAGCCGCAGAAGACGCGCTTCTGCATCTTCGAATATGTCTATTTCGCGCGGCCAGATTCTTCGGTCGAAGGCCGCAACGTCTATGATGTGAGGAAGCGCATCGGCGCCGAACTCGCGCAGGAAAGCCCGGTCGAGGCCGACATCGTCGTGCCGGTGCCGGATTCCGGCACGCCGGCCGCGATCGGATTCAGCCAGGCCGCCGGCATTCCCTTCGAGCTCGGCATTATCCGCAACCACTATGTCGGGCGCACCTTCATCCAGCCGGGCGATTCCATCCGCCACATGGGCGTGAAGCTGAAGCACAATGCCAACCGCCGTATGATCGAGGGCAAGCGCGTGGTGCTGGTCGACGATTCGATCGTGCGCGGCACCACCAGCCAGAAGATCGTGCAGATGGTGCGCGAGGCCGGCGCCAGGGAAGTGCATATGCGCATCGCCTCGCCGCCAACCAGCGCGTCCTGCTTCTACGGCGTCGACACGCCGGAAAAGTCGAAACTGCTTGCCTCGCGCATGTCGGTCGAGGAGATGGCGGAGTTCATCCGCGTCGATTCACTCGGCTTCCTGTCTATCGACGGGCTCTACCGCGCCGTCGGCGAGGCACGCCGCGACAACGACCAGCCGCAATTCTGCGACGCATGCTTCACGGGACAGTACCCCACCCGCCTGCTCGACTTCGAAGGCCATGACAATGTGCGCACGCTGTCGCTGCTGGCGAGCGGCGGGGCGTAATCGCAGTATTTGTTTTGACGCAATTCCGGACGGAAAACCGCTGGACACTTTTCCTGGAATTGCAGTGTTTGTTTTTGACGCAATTCCGGACGGAAAACCGTTACACACTTTTCCTGGAATTGCTCCAGCTCACGGAAACTCCTGAATGACCCTCGACCTTTCCGGCCGCGTGGCGGTCGTAACCGGCGCCTCGCGCGGCATCGGCTATTTCATCGCCAAGGAACTGGCGGCGGCCGGCGCGCATGTGATCGCGGTCGCCCGCACCGTGGGCGGACTGGAAGAGCTCGACGACCAGATCAAGGCGGACGGCCGGGGCCAGGCGACGCTGGTGCCGCTCGATCTTTCCGACATGGCCGGAATCGACCGTCTCGGCGGTGCCATCCACGAGCGCTGGGGCAAACTCGATATCCTGGTTGCCAATGCCGGCGTCCTCGGCGTGATCTCGCCGATCGGCCATGTCGAGGCCAAGACATTCGAGAAGGTGATGACCATCAACGTCACCTCGACCTGGCGGCTGATCCGCTCGGTCGATCCGCTGCTGAGGCTCTCAGACGCCGGCCGCGCCATTATCCTGTCGTCCAACGCGGCCCATTCGGCGCGCGCCTTCTGGGCGCCCTATGCCGCTTCCAAGGCCGCGGTCGAAACGATGATGCGCTCCTGGGCGCATGAGACCGAGACCCTGCCGCTGCGGGTGAACGCCGCCGATCCGGGCGCGACCCGAACGGCAATGCGCGCGCAGGCTATGCCCGGCGAGGATCCGGAGACGCTGCCGCATCCGTCCGAGATCGCCAGGCGCATCGTGCCTCTGGCAAGCCCGGAGCTGAAAGAGACGGGCCTGATCTTCCAGGCCAAGCACAACCGCTTCGTCGCCTACCGCCAGCCCGAATAGGTTCGGACAAACCTGACCGCAACGCGGATGAAATAGGCCTCCGGCAACGTTCTTCGAATGTGGACATTCGAAAACCGGAGGACCGACATGCGTAGACCCACTCTGCTTGCCGCCACGGTCATTGCCGCGGCGCTTGCGGCCACAGCCGGCGTAGCCCTCTCGCAAGACAAGACCATGAGCTTCTTCGTCACCAGTGTCGGCTCCGGCAAGGGCGCCGATCTCGGCGGACTGAAAGGTGCCGATGCCCATTGCGCCTCCCTCGCGGAAGCGGCCGGCGTGACCGGCAAGACCTGGCACGCCTATCTTTCCTCCAGCACGGAAGACGCGCGCGACCGCATCGGCAAGGGTCCGTGGTTCAACGCCAAGGGCGAGAAGATCGCCGACGATATCGCCTCGCTGCACAGCGACGCCAACAGCATCACAAAGCAGACGGCGCTGACCGAAAAGGGCGAGGTGATCAACGGCCGCGGCGACACGCCGAACCGTCACGACATGCTGACCGGCTCCAAGCCCGACGGCACCAGGATCGCCGACCAGACCTGCGGCGACTGGACGATGAGCGGCACCGAGGGCGCTGCCATGATGGGCCATCACGACCGCACCGGGCTCGACGATTCGGCGGCGGCGAAGTCGTGGAATTCCTCGCATGCCTCGCGCGGCGGCTGCAGCCAGGAGGCGCTCAAAGGCACCGGCGGCGACGGCCTGTTCTACTGTTTCGCGGTCGAGTGAGCCCGAAGCCCGACCGACCCATTCACGGGTCTGTGAACGGGGCGGCGAAAGCGTGTGCCGCCGCCCTGCTTTCGCCGTGCCGAGGGAGTTGCTAGGATCAATCCGACTCCGACATTTCAGCAAAGCGAGGAATTCCCATGGCTGCTACTCCCAGCGTAGCGTTGGTCTGGTATCTGGTGATCGCCGGCCCGCAAGGCGGCATGGTGGTGCTGCCCAGCACCTTCGACACCCGCGAACAATGCACCAACGCCGTCACCGAATATCAGAAGCAGCCGACGCCGCAGGGCTGGGCCGTGCAATGCGTGCCGAGCGCCTCGCCGTTCACGGATGAAGGGGACGCGGAGACGCCCTCGGCGCAGTAGCGGGGGGCTGATCTCTCCTCTTTCGTTGAAGGGCGCGACTTCTGCTTCGTCATCCTAGGGCGAAGCAAGGAGCGAAGCGACGCGGCGCAGACCCTAGGATCCATGCCGTGAGGCTAAAGCGTTGCAGCGGTTACAGAATTCTGCACCGCGGCACTTCACGTCGAAGGTCACGGCATGGATCCTCGGGTCAAGCCCGAGGATGACGACCGGAGGGGCGTCGGCGCGCCCTCACACCCTCTGCCCTGCCGGGCATCTCCCCCACAAGGGGGGAGATCAGCAGTTTCAACGCCCCGCGCTCACGCTCAACGCCGGCTTGTTGTTGATTGTCTGGAACACCACGCAATAGCGCTCGGTGAGCTTCATGAGCGAATCGATGCGCTCCCGCGGCTCATCGGTGTCGAGGTCGAATTTCAACCTTATCTCGCGGAAGCCGACCGGCGCGTCGCGGGCAACGCCGAGCGTGCCGCGAAAATCGAGGTCGCCCTCGGCCTCGACCGTGGCGTTGCCGAGCTTGAACTCCAACGCCGTCGCCACCGCTTTCAACGTCACGCCGGCGCAAGCGACCAGCGCCTCCAGCAGCATGTCGCCCGAGCACAGTTCGAGGCCCGAGCCGCCGGTGGCCGGATGAAGGCCAGCCACGGCAAGCGCCCTGCCCGTTTCCACCTTGCAGGCGATCGACTGGTCGTCGAGCGAGCCTCTCGCCCTTAGCGTGATCAGTGCGCGCGCGGCGTCCTCGCGATAGGCTTCCTTCAGCGGCGCCTGCATGGCCTTGAGTGCGGTCGCGTCCATTGCCTGTCCTTTTCGTCCACTGCTTCGTGCTTCGGCATCCGCCGCCTGGCCGAGATTTGCCTCGATCGGGCAGGAAGGCAATCGCATTTATCCCTGCCGCCGTTCAGGCTCGGAGCGCTTCGTGGCTTCAAGGACGGTCAACCGGCCCATCTCTTTGTTTCGGCGCAATTTCCGGAAGCAAAACTGCCGGGACGACTTTCGCCGGCGGCGCGCCTCTATCCCAAATGGGACATTGACGGACGATGCGGCGAAAACGTCTGATCCGGGCAAATGTCATCTTCCATTTTCGGGTGATCCCGCAATGCCACGAACCCTGTCGACGAAGCCGAAACAGGACGGATTTCGCGCGCCCGGCGAGTTCGAGCCCAAATCGGGCTGCTGGCTGATCTGGCCCGAACGGCCCGACACATGGCGCCTTGGCGCCAAGCCGGCGCAGACGCTGTTTGCCAATGTCGCCGCGGCGATCGCGCAAAGCGAACCGGTGACGGTGGCGGCATCCGGCCGACAGTGGCAGAACGCCAGGGCCCGGTTGCCTGACCATGTGCGGGTGGTCGAGATGTCCACCAACGATTCCTGGCTGCGCGACAGCGGCCCGAATTTCGTCATCAACGATCAAGGCTCCGTGCGCGGCGTCGACTGGACCTTCAACGCCTATGGCGGGTTCGACGGCGGGCTCTACGCGCCCTGGGACCTGGACGACCTGGCGGCGCGAAAAGTGCTCGAAATCGAGCGGATGGATCGCTATCGCGCGCCGCTGATCGCCGAGGGCGGAGGCCTGCAGTGCGACGGCCAGGGCACGCTCATCACGACGGAGCAGTGCCTGCTCAATCGAAATCGCAACGCCCATCTCGGCAAGGCCGAGGTGGAACGGCAACTGGGCGACTATCTCGGCGTCGACACCATCATCTGGCTGCCGCGCGGCTTCGCCTTCGACGAGACGGACGGCCATGTCGACGATGTCTGCTGCTTCGTGCGGCCGGGCGTGGTCGTGCTGAGTTGGACCGACGATCGCGATGACCCGCAATACGAGATCGTGCGCGAGGCCGAGGAGGTGCTGCGCTCGGCCCGCGACGCGCGTGGCCGCGCGCTCGAGGTGCATCGCCTGCCGCATCCCTTGCCGATCGAGATGACGCCGGAAGAGAGCGAAAGCGTCGATCGGCTCGATTCGACCTGGGCGCGCCCGGCCGGCAACCGGATCGCTGCGAGCTACATCAACTACTATCCGGGCAACAGTGTCGTGGTCGTGCCGGAGTTCGGCTCCGATCTCGACGTGAAGGCGAAGGCGAAGCTGGCCGAGCTGTTCCCCGACCACAAAATCGTCGGCATCGAGAACTCGCGCGAGATCCTGCTGGGCGGCGGCAATGTCGCCTGCATCACCTTGCCGGTCTATGCGCCGCAACGACGTTGAGGGACCAAGCCCGCCGGCCGAACCGGGGGGCGAAAGCAGAACGAAGGCTGCGCAATCCGTCAGCGCCAGCCTGAAGCAAGAAGGAGGACAACCATGCGCGCCCTGATCCCGTCAATCCTGGTCGCCGGGCTTGCCTGCGGCATCGCCGGCACGGCCGCGGCGGATGAGGAAAAAGTCGTCAACGTCTACAACTGGTCGGACTATATCGCGCCGGACACGGCCGAGAAATTCGAGAAGGAGACGGGCATCAAGGTCCGCTACGATGTCTATGACGGCAACGAGGTGCTGGAGACAAAGCTGCTCACCGGCGGCTCGGGATATGACGTGGTCTATCCTTCGGCCTATCCGTTCCTGAAGAACCAGGTGAAGGCCGGGGCTTTCCTGGAGCTCGACGGGTCGAAACTCGCAAACCACGCAAAGATCGATCCGCAAGCCCTTTCGCTGATCGGGGGCGCCGACCCGCAAAACAAGCATGCCGTGCCCTACATGGCCGTCACCGACGGCATCGGCTACAACGTCGCCGCGGTCAAGCAGCGGCTGCCGGACGCGCCGACGAATTCCTTCGCCATGGTCTTCGATGTCGACGTGGTCAAGAAGCTCTCGGATTGCGGGGTGGCGATGATCGACGCGCCGGCCGAAGTCATCCCGATGGCGCTCAACTATCTGCATATCGACCCGAGATCGACCAGTCCCGACGACCTCGCCAAGGTCGAGGAATTGATGGGCAAGGTGCGTCCCTACATCCGCTATTTCCATTCGTCGAAATACATCAACGACCTGGCCAACGGCGACATCTGCGTCGTGCTGGGCTGGTCGGGCGACATCCTTCAGGCAAGGACCCGTGCCGCCGAATCCGCCAAGAAGCTGGAGATCGCCTATTCCATTCCGAAAGAAGGCACGCTCATCAACTACGACACGATGGCGGTGCCGAAGGATGCGCCGCATCCCGACAACGCCATGGCCTGGATCAACTTCAACCTGCGGCCCGACATCGCCGCGGCCAACTCCAGCTATGTCTCCTATGCCAACGCGATACCGGAGTCCCTGCCGCTGATGGACAAGGCGATCGCCGGCGATCCGGGCGTCTTTCCTCCCGACGACGTGAAGGCCAAGCTGTTCGTGGTCAACAACAGCGACGCAAAGCTGCTGCGGTCGCAAAACCGCATGTGGACGCGCGTGGTGACGGGTCAGTAGGGCCGGCGCGAAATATCAGTCGCGCGCGGCTTCGCGAATTGCCGCCAGCAACTCCACCTGGGAGTGCACGCCGAGCTTGCGGTAGACCTGCTTGATGTGGTTGCGGGCCGTGCCGGGTGAGATGGAGAGGCTTCGCGCAATGGTCTTGGCGTTGCCGCCCTCGATCAGGTGCCGCGCGATCTCGCGCTCGCGTGGGCTCAGCCCCGATCGCGCGACCTCGATTGCCCCGCCCTTGTCGCGAAGGCGACACAGGTGAAACAACTTTTCCAGGATGAGCCTGGTCGCGCCGCCCGCGGCGCAGGCGAGCGCCAGATCCCGCTCGCCGAAGGGCGGTTCCCCATTGCGCCGCAGAAAGGTGACATAGCCGGCCGTCAGCCTGTCGAGATTGAACACGCCGGTTATCTCGTCGAAGCTGTCGGAGGGGCCGTAGAACTCGCGGTAGTAGGGCGAAAGCTGGAAATCGCCGTCGCGGAGGGCAGATAGCGGCAGCAGGAAATCCTGCCGCGTGCTGGCGAAGCGCTGGAAGAAGGGATCCAGCCGATAGACCCGGGCATCATAGTCGCGGTTCCAGCGGTCGGGCCCGGCATCGTCGATCGTCACGGACGTGATGTCGCGGCGATAGAAGCCGACATAGACGCGATCGGAATCGAGCAGCACGCCAGCCGCCGCGGTGAAGCAAGCCGACAGTTCCTCGGGCGTCGCGGCGCCGGCCGCGGCGGCGACACCGCCGCTCCAGCGTGCAAACCGGTCGAGGGAGAAATTCGAGAGCATTCGCGCCTAGCCTATCGCATGCCGCCGCAAGTTCAACATGGCGAATGCCAGCAAAGCCAAGCGGTGGAGTGGCCGGAGAACAACTCCGTCAACGCCAACCGACACTGGCGGAAAGGGGCGCGGAATACGATTTGGCGACGCCGGACCGCCGACCACCCGTCATTCTCTTTGACTTCGGTCGCTCCGGCCATACTTTGGCGGGAGTCGTTCCCGCGGAGATGTCATGCGGCCCACTTTGAAACTCGCTCCCCTCGCCCTCCTGGCGCTCGCCGCCTTCGTCCAGCCGGCGTTCGCCGAGACACCCGAGCGCCCCGCCCCCCAAGGCGGCGTGCTGTCGCTCCTGCCGGAGCCGCAGGTGACCGAGCATTCGATCACGCTTGGTGGGCGCAAGCTGGATTACCAGGCCAAGGCCGGCACGCTGTCGCTCTTGTCCGGCAAGGGCGAGGTCACGGCCGAGATCTTCTATGTCGCCTATACGCAGCAATCGCCGGTACCGGCGAAGGACCGGCCGATCACCTTCGTCTTCAATGGCGGGCCGGGCGCGGCGTCGGCCTATCTGCATCTCGGCGCGATCGGGCCGCGCATCGTCGCGACCGCCGCCGACGGCGAGTTCCTGCGACCGCCGCAAAAGCTGATCGACAACCCCGACAGCTGGCTCGACATGAGCGATCTCGTCTTCGTCGATCCCGTCGGCACCGGCTACAGCCGCGAAGCGCCGGGGCATGAGCCCAAGGAATTCTGGAGCGTCGACGCCGACGCCAGCTCGGTCGGCGCCTTCATCCGCCTCTATCTGGCGCAAAACGGCCGCACCGGATCGCCGCTGTTCCTCGCCGGCGAGAGTTATGGCGGCTTTCGCGCCGCGCTGCTTGCCCGCACGCTGCAGGAGGATGTGGGCCTGAGCCCCAGCGGCGTCGTGCTGATCTCGCCGGCGCTGGAATTCATGCTCGTGCGCCCCGACCAGTTCGACCAGTTGCACTGGGCGCTGGAGCTGCCGTCGCTGGCGGCGACGCGGCTCAAGGGCGACGGCGTCAGTGGTGATGCGTTGCGCGACAGGCTGGCCGAGGTCGAGCGTTACGCGCTCGGCGATTATCTGGCCGCGCTGAACAGCGGGCTGGAGCAAGGCGGCAAGCTCGCCAGCGGACGCGTTTCAGAAATCACCGGCCTGCCGCTCGAGCTCGTCCAGCGCAATTTTGCCCGCATCCCCACCGGGCTTTTCGCCAAGGAATTCCAGCGCGCCACGGGCAAGGTGCTCAGCCCCTATGACGCCACCATCGGCACCGCCGACATCGTGCCGCAAAGCGCGCGCGACGAGACCCCCGACCCGGTTCTCGACCGCAGCGTTCCGGTGCTGACCTCCGCCTTCGTCGCCTATGCCCGCGACGAGCTCAACTACCGCACTGAGGTCAGCTACAGGCTGCTCAATGGCGAGATCAGCCGCAACTGGGATTACGGCATGTCGGGCCAAGGTTATGCCGGCGTGATGAACGACCTGCAGCGCGCCCGCTCACTCAACCCTGCGCTGAGCGTCGTCATCGTCAACGGCTACACCGACCTCGTCACGCCCTATCTCGCCTCGCGCTATCTGGTGAACCAGGTCCCCTCGCTGGCCGACGCCAAGCCGATCCGGCTCGACGTCGTCGAGGGCGGCCATATGATGTATCTGCGGCCGGACGGAAGGCGCGCGCTGAAGGACGCGGCATCGGAGCTTTATCAGGCGACGCAGTAGCTCCCGACCGGCCCGCGGCAAAGGACCTGCGCCAACGCAAGCGCCGCGCTGGAGCAGCGCAGCGCCTGTTTTCGCCCGTATAGCTGCGGGCGCGGCTCCGACTGGGGCGGAACCGCCTCACGCAAACACGCTGAAACCCGCATGGCCGATGTCGTCGTCCTCGAAAGCCGCGAAAGGGTGCTGGCCGGCATCCTGTTCACGGCCGCCGCTTATTTCCTGTTTTCGGCGCAGGACGCCTCGATCAAGCTCCTGGTCGTCGGCATGACGGTCTGGCAGATCATGTTCGTCCGCTCGATCACCGTGCTCGTCGCCTGCGGCGTAATCGGCGGCAAACGGCTGTTCGCCGATACGATCGACTCGCCGATCGTCAAGCCGATGCTGGTGCGCAGCGCCTTCACGCTGGCCGCCTGGCTTTGCTATTACAACGCCGCGCGTTCGCTGCAGCTCGCCGAGCTCACCACCATCTACTACGCCGCGCCGATCATCGTCACCGTGCTGTCCGTGCTTATCCTGGGCGAGACGGTGCCGCTCTTGCGCTGGCTCGCGGTGTTCATCGGTTTCATCGGCGTGTTCATCGCCTGCGATCCGACGCGGCTCGGCCTCTCCGTGCCGGTGCTCCTGGTGCTGGCCGCCGCTGTTCTATGGGGCATCGCGGTGGTGCTGCTGCGCAAGACTGCGCTGCAGGAGCGCACGACGATCCAGCTGGTGCTCAACAATTTCTATTTCCTGCTCTTCTCGGCCGTGCCGGCGCTGCTCTGGTGGCGCATGCCCGACGGAACGCAGTTCCTTTTGCTTGTCAGCGTCGGGGCGCTCGGCGGCGTGGCGCAATACGTGCTGTTCGAAGGCATGAAGCGCGCGCCGGTGTCGATCATCGCGCCGTTCGAATACACCTCGCTGGTCTGGGCCTTCGCGCTGGGCTACGCCATCTGGGGTGACCTGCCGCGTACGGAAGTGTTCATCGGCGCCGCGCTGATCGTCGGCGCCGGCCTGCTTATCGTCGGCAACGAGCGTTTCCGCAAACGGGAGCAGGCCTGATGACAGAAGGCTGTCAGGAGCAACCCAATAGTCTGGCGCCATGACGGATACGCTCGAATTGCCCGAAAAGCTTAGGCCCGCCGCCGACACCGCCGCCGAGCGCACGCTCGGCATCATCCTCGTGTCGGCCTCGGCGATCGCCTTCGCGCTCACCGGCGTGCTGACCAAGTCAATCCATGCCGATCCGCTGACCATCACCTGCTGGCGCGGTTTCTTCGGCTCGATCCTGATCAGCCTCTACGTGCTGTGGCGCCGGCGCCGCTCGGGCGGGCGCGAAAGCCTGAAACTCGGCTGGCGCGGCTGGCTGCTTGCGGTCGAGGGCGCTGCCGCCAGCATCGCCTTCATCTCGGCCTTCAAATTCACTTATGTCGCCAATGTCGCCGTCATCTATGCGACCTCGCCTTTCATCGCAGCGCTGCTCGCCTTCCTTCTGGTGCGGGAAAAATTCCGGCTGCAGACGATGGTTGCGGCCGCCGTATCGCTTTGCGGCGTCGCCATCATGGTGGGCGCCGGCCTCGGCAACGGGCACCTGTTCGGCGATGGGCTGGCGCTTTTGATGACCGCCGGGAGCGCGCTCTACATGATCATGGTGCGCGCTTTTCGCGATTCGCCTGTCGTCTGGGCCGGTGCTGTCTCGGCCTTCCTGCTTTTCGTGCTCGGCTGGTTCGTCACCGATCCGCTGGCCGTGTCCGCCCGCGACATGGCGCTGCTTGCCACCTTCGGCTGCTCCTTCGCGCTTGCCTCGATCCTGTGGACGGAAGGCTCACGGCTGATCCCGTCGGCGGAAGCCGGGCTGCTGGGTTCCGCCGAGGTGCCGTTCGCCATCCTGTTTGCCCTGCTGTTCCTCGGCGAAGTCCCGCCGATGGCCAGCATCATCGGCGGCGCCATCGTGCTTTGCGCGGTTTTCGCGCATGCCGGACGCGACTGGATGAAGGCGAAATCGGCGCGTTCGTAAAATATTTTCGCGGTCACGGAACCATCATCCGACTCAGGCATTGTTAGCTCGACGGGTCACCCCCCAAGTCCCCCCAAACCCCTCGACCCGTCCGACTAGAAGCCGACCCGCAAAAAGGTCGGCTTTTTCTTTGGGGCTTCATTTGTTTTGGGCAGTTCCCGGGAAATGGCGCCGCGATTCCGTTCAGGAGGACAAGGCCAGGCCGCTGCCCAGAAGCTGTGCCAAATCCCGCGCCGGGCGGGGGGCCTCGCGGCCTAGCCGAATGGCGAAATCGGCCATCGGCAGCGGCGGCAGGTCGAAATCGGCAGAGGCCTCCACAATACCCGAATGGGCGAAACGCCGGGTGCGCGGCGTCAGCGCGATGCCGGCATTGACCGCGCTGCGCAGGCCGGCAAGGCTGGCGCTGCCGGCGGCGATGCGGTAGCGGCGGCCGGCCGAGTCGAGCGCATTGAGCGCGGCCTCGCGGAAGCCGCAATAGGGATCGAGCAGCGCCAGCGGCACCGCTTCGGGCTGCGCCGCCAGTCCTTTTTCCGAGCAGAGCCACAGCATCGGTTCGCTGATCAGCGCCACCTCATCTGGCGATGCGGCATGGCGCATGGTGATCGCGAGGTCCAACTGGCCTGCCTGCAGCGCCGATCCGAGCTCCAGGGAGCGGCCGACGCGCAGCTCGATCCGCACACGTGGATGGCTGGTAGCGAAGGCGCGCAACAGGTCCGGCAGGCCTTGATCGGCGAAATCCTGCGTCGTGCCGATGGCGATGCGGCCGCCGGCGCGCGCACCTTTCAGCGCCAGCCACGCCTCGGTGTGGACGGCGAGGATGCGCCGGGCGTGGCCGACAAGGTCCTCGCCGGCCGGGCTCAGCCCGCGTCCCCTGCCCTGCGGGGTGAGCAGCGGCTCGCCGACGATCTCTTCCAGCCGCTGCATCTGTGCGGTTACCGCCGACGGCGTGCGGCCGACAGTGGACGCGGCCTTGGCGAGCGAGCCGCTATCGACGAAGGCAAGGAAGGTTTTCAAAAGATCCGGATCGAGCGTCTCCATACTTCGATAATATCGAAGCAATTATCAAAAACAATTCGATTTTATTGATGCTACGACGGTGACATGGTTCGCCAACCCGAAGGAGAGAAAATGCCTATCATCAATATCAGCGTCACCGGCAAGCCCGACGCCAAGCTGTCCGCCGCGATCGCCAGGGAAGCGACCGAAATCACGGCGACGCTGCTGCGCAAGGATCCGACCATTACAGCCGTCGCCGTCAACTACATCGATCCGCAGCACTGGTTCGCCGGCGGCAAGTCGCTCGCCGAGCACGGCACCAGCACGTTCTGGCTCGACATCAAGGTCGTCGACGGCACCAACACCAAGCTCGAGCTCGAAGCCTATCTGAAGGCGATATTCGAGACTTTCGGCCGGCTGCTCGGCGGCGTGCATGAGGAAAGCTATGCCTTCGTGCATGAGGTGCCGGCGGCGGCGTATGGCTATGGCGGCAAGAGCCAGGAGTTTCGGTTCATCAGCGGGAGACTGAAGGCGGCGTGAGCCGTCTTCCCCTTCTCCCACATTGACCTTCCCCCCACTTCCGTTACCCTCTGCCCCCGAAGCGGCCGTTCAAGAGCCGCGCCCTGGAGGAGACTGGGAGAGAGCGGCATGATCCTGACCCTGGCGCTGCTGGCGGGCCTTGTTCTTGCCTGGCTGCTGATCGCGATGATCGAGAGGTTCCGGCTCGACCTGCGCTTCACCCAGGCGCTGCTCTATGTGCCTTTCAAGCTCGCCTACCGCATCGCCGACAACCGCATCCGCATTGCCCGCAGCGCCAAGACGCCGGTGATCTACGTGGTCTCGCACCAGTCGCGCATCGAACCGGCGCTGATGCTGTCGCTGCTTCCCGACGACACGCTGCATATCCTGGACGAGGCCTCGGCGCGCTCGCCCTGGCTGGAGCCGTGGCGCGAGCTTGGGCGCACGATCGCCTTCAACGCCGAGCATGTCTACGTCAGCCGGCGGCTGGTGCGCGTGCTGAAGGGCAAGGGGCGGCTTGCCGTATACCTGCCCGACAATGTCGAGCCGGACGTCAAATCCTTCCGGCTGTTTCGCGCCATAACCCGCATCGCCATGCAGGCCGACGCGAGCATCGTGCCGATCTTCGTTGCCGGCACGCGCGACCTGCCGGTGTCGCTGACGCCGAAGGAGAAAGCGCCGCGCCACTGGTTCCCGCGGCTTTCGATGAGCGTGCTGGAGCCAATGACCATCGCCGAATTGGTGGCGCGCAATCCCGACATGGCCTCCAACACCAACGCGCTGTTCGACCGTTTCGCCGAGGCGCGGCTCTACGGCACCAATCTCGACCGTGGCCTCTTCCTTGCCATGCGCGACGCCGCCGATCGCGTCGGCCCTTCGCATCCGATCATCGAGGATGTGATTTCCGGCTCGCTCAGCTACCGCAAGCTGTTCATCGGCGCGCGCGTGCTCGGCCGCCATTTCGAGGCGGTGACGGCGCCGGGCGAAGCGGTCGGCGTGCTGTTGCCCAACGCCAATGGCGTGGTGCTATCCTTCGTCGGCCTGATCTCCGCGGGCCGCGTCGCGGCGATGATCAACTACACCGCCGGCCCGGCGAGCGTAACCGCGGCGATCCGCACCGCCGTCATCCGCACCGTGATCTCGTCCCGCGCCTTCATCGAAAAGGCCGCCATCGCCGACATCGTCGCCGCGGTCGAGGCGGGCGGCGCCAAGATGCTGTGGCTGGAGGATGTGCGCGCCAGCGTGACCACGCTGGACAAGATCGCGGCCGCACTTCTATGGCGCTTGCCGTTGCAGCGGCAGCAGGCGGGCAAACCGGCGGTGATCCTGTTTACCTCCGGCTCGGAAGGCACGCCGAAGGCGGTGGTGCTGTCGAACCGCAACCTGCTTGCCAATGTCATGCAGGCCGAGGCGCGCGTCTCCGTCTCGCCGGCCGATATCCTGCTCAACGTGCTGCCGGTGTTCCACTCCTTCGGGTTGACCGGCGGCACCATCCTGCCGCTGGTGCTGGGGATAAAGCTGTTCCTCTACCCCTCGCCGCTGCACTACAAGATCATCCCGGAGATCGCCCGCAAGGTGAAGCCGACCGTGATGTTCGGCACCGACACCTTCCTCGCCAATTACGCGCGCACCGCCAAGGACGGCGACTTTTCCAGCCTGCGCTTCGTCGTGGCCGGCGCGGAAGCGGTGAAGCCGGAAACACGGCGCACCTACCGTGACCGTTTCCAGGCCTCGATCGTCGAAGGTTTCGGGCTGACCGAGGCGGCTCCGGTAGTGGCCGTGAACACCGCCATCCATGGCCGCGACGGCACGGTCGGGCGGCCGCTGCCGGCCATCCGCATGAAGCTGGAGCCGGTCGAAGGCATCGCCGAGGGCGGCCGGCTGTGGCTCGACGGGCCGAACATGATGATGGGCTACATGACCGCCGACCGTCCCGGCGAATTGCAGCCGCTGGAAGGCTGGCACGACACCGGCGACATCGTTTCGATCGACCGCGAAGGCTTCATCACCATACGCGGGCGGGCCAAACGCTTCGCCAAGATCGCCGGCGAGATGGTGTCGCTGGGCGCCGTCGAGATGCTGGTGCAGTCGCTATGGCCGGAAGAGCGCCACGCGGCGGTTGCCGTGCCCGACAAGAGGCGTGGCGAGCGCATCGTGCTGGTCACCACCGCCGACGACGCCAGTGCCGAGGAACTGCGCCAGTTCGGCAAGAAAGCCGGCGCGGCCGAGCTGATGGTGCCCAACGACATCATCAAGGTGGAAGAAATCCCGGTGCTCGGCTCGGGCAAGACCGATTACATCTCGGCCCGCAAGCTGGCGATCGACCGGCTGGGGCTGGGCGTGGCGGCTTAGATAGAGCGCCGACGCTACCCGATATCCGAAGGCGGCACCTTTTCCCCTTCCAGCCGCGCCCGCTTCGAATAAGCGCGCACGCTGAACGGCAGGAACAGCAGATAGCCGCCGACCGAAGCGGTCAGCGTGTACCAGGGATAGGTCATCAGCAAGAGGATGTAGAGCACCACGCCGAGGATCACCGGCAGCACCCTGTCGCCCGGCACCTTGACGCTCTTGCCCGAATAGACCGGCAGGCGGCTGACCAGAAGGAAAGCGATGAGCACGGTGAAGCCGGTGGCGATGAAGGCGGCCGGCCGCGTCGGCTCCAGCCCCAGCCGCAGGAAATAGAGATAGAGCGGCAGCATGACCAGCACGGCACCCGCCGGGGCCGGCACGCCGACGAAATATTCGGTCTGCCATGCGGGTTGGTCGGTGTCGTCGGCCAGCACGTTGAAGCGGGCAAGCCGCATGCCGCAGGCGATGGTGAAGAGAAGTGCTGCGATCCAGCCCGGCGAGCCGGCGCGATCGAGCAGGAAGGCGTAGAGCACCAAAGCCGGCGCCACGCCGAAATTGACGATGTCGGCCAGCGAATCCATCTGCGCGCCGAATTTCGAGGTGGCCTTCAGCATGCGCGCCAGCCGCCCGTCGATGCCGTCGAGGAAGGCGGCGAGCAGCACCATGACCACGGCGATCTCGAAGCGGTTCTCGAAGGCGAAGCGGATGCCCGAAAGGCCGGCGCAGATGGCAAGCACCGTGACCAGATTGGGCAGCACCATGCGCATCGGGATCTCGCGGATGCGCGGACCGCCGCTGGCATGGGCCTCGAATTTTTTGAACGGCGCGCCCAACGCTCAGGAAATCCTGACCAGTGGCGTGACCGCCGTGCCGCCGAACTCGGCAAGCACGGTCTCACCGCCCACCGCCGTCTGGCCGACCGCGACGCGCGGCACGGCGCCTGACGGCAGGAAGACGTCGACGCGCGAGCCGAAGCGGATCAGGCCGAAACGCTCGCCGATCGCGATCGAGCCCTCGGCCTCGGCCCAGCAGACGATGCGGCGCGCAACGAACCCGGCGATCTGGACGGCGGCGATCGTGCCGTTGGGGCTGTCGATGACCAGCCCGTTGCGCTCGTTCTCCGCGCTTGCCTTGTCGAGCTCGGCATTGAGGAATTTGCCGGGCTTGTGCTCGATGCGGGTGATCCTGCCGCGCACCGGAGCGCGGTTGATGTGGCAGGAAAACACGTTCATGAACACCGAGATGCGGGTCATCTCGCCCGAGCCCAGGCCAAGCTCGCTCGGCGGCACGGCCGGTCCGACCGCCGAGATCACCCCATCTGCCGGGCTCACCACCAGCCGGTCGTCGACCGGCGTGACGCGCTCGGGATCGCGGTAGAAATAGACGCACCAAGCGGTGAGGATCAGCCCGATCCAGAACAGGATCGACGAGAAATAGCCGAGAAACAGCGTTGCCGCGGCGAAGGCGGCGATGAAGGGATAGCCTTCGCGATGGATCGGAACGAACGTATTCTTGACCGAGTCGAGAAGCGTCATGAGGCTTGGGGCGGTCCCTGTTTCAGGTTGCGCCTCAATAGCGGAAAGCCCCCCTCCCCGCAACGCAACAATGGGGAGGACTGACGGGACAGGTATCTTCGCTGACAGCCATGACTTTCAGCGCCGACTGTAGGAGCCTGGCCATCTCATCCGTCCTTGGTTGGACAACGCGCCCAGGGAGCCAGCCAATGTCGCCATCGAACAGCACCAGGAAGGCCAATATCGTCACTGAGGGCCTTGCCTTCGGCGAGTCACCGCGCTGGCATGACGGGCGGCTCTGGCTCTGCAACTGGGGCACCGGCGAGATTCTTGCCGTGGACGAAGGCGGCAAGAGCGAGGTCATGCTGACCGTACCGGCAGTCCTGCCCTATTCGATCGACTGGCTGCCGGATGGACGATTGCTTGTCGTTTCCGGCCGGGAAGGCCTTCTGCTCCGGCAGGAAGCGGACGGAGCGCTCGTCACCCATGCCGATCTGCGGGGACTGTCGAAAAGCCCCTGGAACGAAATCGTCGTCGACGGGCGCGGCAACTTCTATGTCAATGGCGGTGGGCCGGCGCCGGCGCCGGGCGAGCATTTCGGGCCAGGCACCATCGTGCTGATCATGCCGGACGGCACGGTTCGGCAGGTCGCCGAGGACATCGCCTTCGCCAACGGCATGGCGGTGACGCCGGACAACCGGACACTGATCGTCGCCGAATCCCACGCCAGGCGGCTGACTGCCTTCGACATCGGCGAAGACGGGGGCCTTTCCAAGCGGCGTGTCTGGGCCGATCTCGGCAACGACTATCCCGACGGCATCTGTATCGATGCCGAAGGCTGTGTCTGGTATGCCGACGTGCCGAACCGGCATTGTGTCAGGGTGCGCGAAGGCGGCGACAAAATCGACGGTGTCGAGGTCGATCGCGGCTGCTTTGCCTGCATGCTGGGTGGAACCGACGGCAGGACGCTGTTCGTCCTTGCCGCCGAATGGCGGGGTTTCGAAAACATGGTGAGCGACGCCCGCACCGGCCAGGTGCTGAGCATCGCTGTGTCCGCGCCGGGGGCCGGATGGCCTTCTTACACCTCCGGCACGCGCTGGTAGTTGGCGATGTCGGCCTTGACGCCAAGGCGCGCGATGGTTTCCTGCGCGCTGAACGCGATGCGCTCATGCGCCGCCTTGACGATCGGCACCACCTTGTCGACCGCCGCCTGGCTTTCCCATTCGACCACGGTGACGATGTTGAATTCGCCCGGGCCGGAGAATTGTTCGAGCAGGAAGTCCTGCACGAACCCTTCCTGCTGGCGCAGCAGTTCATGCGTCATCCTGGCCTTGCTGAGGATTTCGTCGCGCGCTTCCGCCGGCACGACGAATTTGTCGACCCGGAACACGCTGCCGGTGCTTAGATTTTTGGTGCTCATTTTTCATCCATCTCCGATTGGAAGGTTGCTTGGCAGGAGGCTCGGAGAGGTTTTGAAAGCTCAAGGTAGGTTTAGGTCAAGGGGATTTTTGCGCCGACTTCCCCTTCTCCCCCTGTGGGAGAAGGTGGCCGAGCGAAGCTCGGTCGGACGAGGGGTGCTCCAGCGGAGCGAGACGTTGGTGTTCCCTGGAACACCCCTCAACCGTCTCGGCGCTGCGCGCCGATCCACCTTCTCCCACAAGGGGAGAAGGAAGAGGCGCCTCAGCTCACCTCTGCCGTCCTTCTCCTCACAACCACCCCCAACTCGTCGCTCTCGCGCGCGATGCGCAGGCGCTCTTCGGCTTCGGTCGCTTCGCGCTGGCGGTCCCACATCGAGGCATAGAGGCCGTGTTTGGCGAGCAGCGCCGCGTGGGTGCCGCGCTCGGCGATCTGGCCGTCTTTCAGCACGATGATCTCGTCGGCCGAGATCACCGTCGACAGGCGGTGCGCGATCACGATGGTGGTGCGGCCCTTGCTGACGAGGTCGAGCGCGGCCTGGATCTCCTGCTCGGTGTGGCTGTCCAGCGCCGAGGTCGCCTCGTCCAGCATCAGGATCGGCGGCGCCTTGAGGATGGTGCGGGCGATGGCCACGCGCTGCTTCTCGCCGCCCGACAGTTTCAGCCCGCGTTCGCCGACCATCGAGCGGTAGCCTTCGGGCAGCTTGTCGATGAACGGGCCGATCTGGGCGAGCTCGGCCGCCTTGCGCACCTCCTCCTCGCTGGCGCCCACGCGACCGTAGCGGATGTTGTAGGCGATGGTGTCGTTGAAGAGCACGGTGTCCTGCGGCACCATGCCGAGCATGGCGCGCAGGCTCTCCTGCGTGACGTCGCGAATGTCCTGGCCGTCGATCAGCACCTGGCCGCCCTGCACGTCGTAGAAACGGAACAAAAGCCTGGAAATGGTCGACTTGCCGGCGCCGGACGGTCCGACGATCGCCACCGTCTTGCCGGCCGGCACCTCGAAGGAAACACCTTTCAGAATCTTGCGGTTCGGATCGTAGGAGAAGTGCACGTCACGGAACTCGACCTTGCCGGGGCCGACCTTGAGCGGCTTCGCATCCGGCTTGTCGACGATTTCCTGCGGCACGTCGAGCAGGTCGAACATGTGCTCGATGTCGGTCAACCCTTGCCGGATTTCGCGGTAGATGAAGCCGATGAAGTTGAGCGGCACCGAAAGCTGGATCAGCATGGCATTGATGAAGACGAAATCGCCGACCGTCTGTCTGCCGGCCTGCACCTCCAGCGCCGACATGCACATGACGATGACGGTGCCCAGGCCGAAGATGACGCCTTGGCCAAAATTCAGCCAGCCGAGCGAGGTCCAGGTTTTCGTCGCGGCGGTCTCGTAGCGCGCCATCGAGCGGTCGAAGCGCTCGGCTTCCATGCGCTCATTGGTGAAATATTTGACGGTCTCGAAGTTGAGTAGAGAGTCGATCGCCTTGGTGTTGGCGTCGGTGTCGCTGTCGTTCATGTCGCGGCGGATCGAGATACGCCAGTCGCTCGCCTTGACGGTGAACCAGACATAGAGGCTGACGGTGACGGCGACCACGGCGACGTATTTCCAGCCATAGGTGAAGGCGAATATGCCGGCCGTCAGCGCGAATTCGAGGATGGTCGGCGCCGTGTTCAGCATGATGAAGCGCACGATCGTCTCAATGCCCTTGGTGCCGCGCTCGATGATGCGCGACAGGCCGCCGGTGCGACGCTCGAGATGGAAGCGCAGCGACAGCTGATGCATGTGGACGAAGGTGCGGAAGGCGAGTTGGCGCACCGCATACTGGCCGACCCGTGCGAACAGCGCGTCGCGCAACTGGTTGAAGCCGAGCTGGATCAGGCGCAGCACGTTATAGGCGATGACCAGCGCCACCGGCGCCAGCAGGAAGGACGGCAGCGGCGGCGGCGTCTTCGAGGCATGGGCCAGCGCGTCGGTCGCCCATTTGAAGAAATACGGACCGGCGACCAAGGTGAGCTTGGCGACGACCAGAAGCAGCGTCGCCCAGGTGACGCGGGCTCTGAGATCGGCGCGGTCGGCCGGCCACATATAGGGCCACAGGTTGCGCAGGGTCGTGAGGGTGCCGGCTTCGGCGGATACGGTCTTTTCGGCCACTAGTCTTGCCTTTTGGGTGAGAGTGTCAGCGCCGGAGCATGATGCCGAAAGCGCAGAGCGACTTTTCGAACGGCATCATGCTCTTTCTCCTGGATTCGGAGCCGGGCAGCAGAAGTTGACGAGTTGGATGAGCGAGGCCGAGACACCCGCAAGCGCGGCACGGTCGACCGCGTAGCGCGAACGCTGCCGGTCGGCCTCGAAGCGGACCAGCCCCGCCTCTACCAGTATCTTCAGATGCTGCGAGACAGTCGACTGGGCGAGGTCGAGATGGTCGACCACCTCACGGCACGAGCAGCAGCGGCTGGCCGAGAGGCGCTTCAGGATTTCGATGCGCGCCGGATGCGACAGCGCCGCCATGCGGAGCGCCATAGCGTGGCTGTCGCTGCAGCGGGTTACGGGGGATTCGATCATCGTCCATCGGCGATAGACGATGGATAGTGAGAGGGCAAGCTAGGCGGATGGGTAGATTTGTCTGAAGGAGGTCGCAGCCCTCTCGTTCATCATTCTAGGGCGGAGCGACGCGAAGCGTCGCGTAGACCCTAGAATCCATGCCGGGACGTTCGCGCGAGATGCGGCGATCGAGAATGGGACTCCGTAGGATGCCCGAAAAAGATAGGTCTGCACCGTGGCATCGCCTTTATGTCACGGCATGGATTCTAGGGTCTGCGCGCGTCGCTTCGCTCCTTGCTCCGCCCTAGAATGATGGGTGGACGGCCCCTTGCGGCATCGAATGTGCCAAACTGGGCTGTGATTAACTCCAGCGGAAGGAGACCGTCCGTCATGCAAGCTATCAGATTTGGTATCGATTTGGCCAAGAATGTGTTTCAGGTGCACGGCGTGGATGCTGCCGGGCGCGTGGTGGTGCAGCGCCAGCTGCGCCGCGCGCAGGTAGAGAAGTTCTTCGCCACACAGCCGCCGGCGCTGATCGGCATGGAGGCCTGCGGCTCGGCCCATCATTGGGCCCGCACGCTGCAAGCGCTTGGCCATGAGGTCAAGCTGATGCCGCCGGCCTATGTGAAGCCCTATGTCCCGCGCAACAAGAACGATGCCCGCGACGCGCACGGCTGTTGCGAGGCGGTGAGCCGGCCCGACATGCGCTTCGTGCCGATCAAGACGGTCGAACAGCAATGGGCCAGGGGCCTGCACCGCACGCGCAACCTTCTGGTGCGCCAGCGCACGCAGTTGGCCAACGCCATGCGTGGCCTGCTCTATGAGATGGGCCAGACAAGCGCCCAGGGGGCTGCGGGCCTGGAAGCGCTGCTGCAGCGCATCGAGACCTCGGATGAGGCCATCCCCGCGGCGCTGCTGATCTGCCTGGCGCCGCTGGCCGGACAATGGCGGGCGCTGGATGGCGAGATCGGCAAGCTGGACAAGCAGATCCTGGCTCAGGTCAGGCAGCAGCAAGCGGCCTTGCGGCTGACGACGATCCCGAGCGTCGGCCCGATCATCGCACATGCAACCATCGCGGCCATTGGCGACGGCCGCCAGTTCGCCTCGGGCAGGGACTTCGCGGCGTGGCTCGGCCTGACCCGCAAGAGTCATGACACCGGCGGCAAGCACAAGTTGACGGGCCATATCAGTCGCGCCGGCGACAGAGACCTGCGAAGGCTGCTCATTCTCGGCGCCAGTTCCTGGCTGCGCCAGGTCAGGGCCAAGCCCGACAGAGGCTCGCCCTGGATACGCGGCCTGCTGGCCAGGCGCCCGGTCAAGGTCGCGGTCGTGGCGCAGGCAGCCAAGACCGCGCGCATCATCTGGGCAATGCTGAGCTCGGGACAACAATACAGGGCGCCGGCTGCGGCATAACCCGCAAAGCGAGGCCCTTAACAGCGTAAGGAGCAAATAGCAGCGCGGCAAAATGGTCAGGACCTGGGTCGAGACACTCCGCCTTCGTCATCGCGATTAAAAAGCGCGCTAGAATGATTGGAACTCGATCCGCGTAACCCCTGAGGGCCAGCGGTCATCAAATCGACCGCATCAAAGGCCGAATACATGACCGCTCCAGACTTGCGCCGTCGCCGCTATTTTGCCTCTTGCCCAAGAGGGGCCGTCCATACAAGACGAAGCGCCCCTACTCCGTCTTCGCCGGCGCGGCTGTCATCTGCTCGCCCATGGCCTTCATGTCGGCATCCTCGCCTTCCTTCGACTTGGACGGCACCTTGAACACCTGGCCCGGCCAGATGCGGTCGGGATTGCGGATCTGGTCCTGGTTGGCGAGATAGATGGTGGAATAGCGCACGCCGTGGCCGTAGACGCGGCGCGAGATGCGCCAGAGCGTGTCGTTGCGGCGGATGATGACGGCGGCGCCGTCGGCATGTTCGAGCTTTGGCGCGACCGTCTCTGGCACGTCTGTCGAAGGCGTCGCCTCGGCGACCTTGGCGGCGGCCTCGCCGGTCGCAGCCGGAGCTGTCGTCTCGGATGGCTTGGTTTCAGCGGTCGCAGCAGCGGCTGGCGCCTCGGCGGCCGTTGCCGGCTTGGCCTCCGCGGCCTGAGACCCGGCGCCCTGGACCTGTGCGAGCTTGGTCTCGGCAGGCTTGGCCTCGCCTGTCTTTGTTTCGGTCGGGGCGACGGCGGCGATTGACTCGCCGGGCTCGCGCTCGAACGGCACGGCGGCGCGGGCGACGACCTTGACGCCGTCGTCATCCAGCCCGTCGACATGGATGGTGTAGTTGCCGACCGGAATGTCGCGCGTCGCCTCGATCAGGAAATGGCCGTCGGGCGAGGTTTTCGCGTCGCCGAGCAGGATGGCGTCGGCATAGGCGCGCACCTTACGACCGGGATCAGCCGTCCCGGCGACGAAGATCTTGCTGCCGTCGATCTCGACCGCTTCGACGGCGATCTTGGGCTCCGCCGCAGCGGCCGGCGGAGCAGACGCCTGGTCGGTGGCGGCCGGCGCGGTCGCAGCCGGGGCTGTATCCGAGCTCGACGCAGCCGGTGCGGGCGTTGCCGGAGCCTGCTTCGCCGGCGCCGCAGCCTGATCGGTCGCGGCCGGCGCCGCCGGCTTGGTCTCGGCCTCAGGGACGGTGATCAGCTGGGACGCCTTGCCGGGTTCCTCGACCATCGCCAGCACCTGGCCCGTCGGGCTCTGCGGCACCGAGACGACCGCGGTCTGGGCCGAGGCGACAGCCGTGCCGCCAACCGTCTGGCGCAGCGTGATCGTATAGTCGCCAGGCTTCAACGGGTTGTCGAGCACGATGGCGAAGGCGCCGTCAGGACCGGAATCGGTCGATCCAAGCACGGTGCCGCCATTCAGGATCTCGACCTTGGCGTTGGGCGCGGCGCTACCGGCGACGACGAGCGAACCATTGCTCTCGACGCGCACGACATCGAAGGTCGGCAGTGTCGGACCAGCCGCGGCGGCGGGCGCCTGGGCGGCCGGAGCCGCCGCGTTGTTGGCCGATGCCATTGTGTTGGCCGGCGCCATGGCGTTATTCGCCGGCGCCATCTTATTGGCAGGCGCCATGGTGTTGGCTGGCGCCATCGTGTTGGCCGGAGCCATTGTGTTCGCCGGAGCCTGGGGCACGCGCCCCTCTGTGCTCGTGCTCGAGGATTCGGCCGGTTTCGCATTGGTTTGCGGCAGCGCCGCGACCTGCGCCGGTTTCTGGTTGTTGATGTAAGGGTCGAGCGCACCCGACCCGTAGGCGACCGCCGCGACGGCGACAACGCCGCCCGCCGCGAACAAAAACGCCTTAGAAGGATTGATAGCCATAATTCCGTATTGCCCCCTTAGCCACCTAACGCCCGGTCTAGCGTGTTTTCCCGAGTCCGACAAGAAAAAGCCCGTCCGCGGGCTTGACCGCGCCAACCGTCCCCATCACCAATCATCGCCATGAACACGATTCGATCCGTCTGCGTCTATTGCGGCTCGTCTCCGGGCCGCGACGAGGCCTATATCAAGGCCGGCCACACACTCGGCCGCTCGCTTGCCAAATCCGGACTGCGCTTGATCTATGGCGGCGGCACCAAGGGCATCATGGGCGCCGTCGCCGATGGCGCGCTCAAGGCCGGCGGCAAGGTCACCGGCATCATCCCGCGCTTCCTGATCAACAGGGAGGCGACCGAGACTGCGCTCGACAAGCTCGACGAATTGCTGATCACCGACAACATGCACGAGCGCAAGCACAGCATGTTCGAAAAATCCGACGCCTTTGTGGCGCTGCCCGGCGGCATCGGCACGGTGGAGGAGATCGTCGAGATCATGACCTGGGCGCAACTCGGCCATCACCGCAAGCCGATCGTTTTCGCCAACGTCAAGGGCTTCTGGGACCCGATGCTGGCGCTGCTGGAGCACATGTCGGCCGAAGGCTTCATCCACACCGCGCAGCGGGTGAAGCCGCTGGTGGTCAACGACCCGGAAGCGATCGTCGCCGCCATCATGGTGGCCGGATCGTCGGTCGACGCGCCGACGGAGGGCGTAAGGGCGGTGATCGATAAGATGTGAGTAGTAAGTGGTGAATAGTGAATGGTGAATGGTGAGGCTGCGCAACTTTGCGCCGCCGTCTACTGAAGGCCTTCTATTCACTATTCACTATTCACTATTCACTATTCACTATTCACTATTCACTGCCTCCCTCAAATCCCCAATCACCGCCCTTCGATCCTGCCGCCGCCAGGCGAGATGGATCGACACGCTGCGCTTGAACCATGGCAGGTCGCGGAAGATCACGCCGGTGGGTGCTGCGCTTCGCAAGCTTTCCTGGACCGTGGCGAGACCGAGGCCGGCGCTGACCAGGCCGAGCGAGGTCAAGGGATCTGCCGTCTCATAGGCGATATCGGGCATGAAGCCGGATTCGGCGCAGGCCGCCAGGAACTGGGCGCGGTTGGTGTCGCCAGGCTGGCGCACGACGGTGATCCAGACGCGGCCGTCGAGGTGGCCGGGCGCAATGTCGGCGACATCGGCGAGCGGATCGCCCTCCGGCAGCGCGAGCACCAGCGGCTCGCGCCGCACCAGCATGCTTTCAACATCCGGATCGCCCTCCGGCGCCGGCGAATAGACGAAGCCGAGATCGAGCACGCGCTGCCGCAGATCCTCGAATTGCGCGGCCGTCCGCCGGCTGCGCAATTGCAGATGGAAATCCGGCCGCGCGCGGCGGAAATCCCGCAGCATGGCGGCGACCAGTCCGGAATGCACCGCGCCCTCGACATAGCCGATGGCGAGGCTGCCTGTGGCGCCGCTGGCGAGGCTGCGGCCGAGCTCTTCCAGCCGCGCCGCGTTGGCAAGCAAGGCGCGGGCCTCGGCAAGGAAAGCCCTGCCCTCGGCGTTGAGATGGACGCGCTGTTTGGCCCGCTCGAACAGGGCGACGCCCAACTGCTCCTCGAGCTGGATGATCTGCCGGCTCAAGGGCGATTGCGAGATATGCAACTGCTCGGCGGCGCGACCGACATTGCCGGCCTCGGCGACGGCGACGAAATATCTGATCTGGCGCAGGTCGAGCATCTTTTTTGCTCTCCGGTTCAAGACCTCAAAGATCTCAACTATAGCCTAATCAGTCTTGGACAGTCTGGCTAGTCAGCGCGATATCTCCTGGCATCAACCACCACAAAGGAGACCGCCATGCAGTTCTTTGCCCTGCTTACGCGCAACACCCAGAAGTTCGGCGACGCCGATTTCGCGCCGCTGCTGCCGCCAGAGTCCGAGCAGCGCAAGACACTCTATGCGCAAGGCGCCGTGCGCCAGATCTGGAACCGCGGCGACATTCCCGGCAGCGGCATGATGTTCGAGGCTACCGACGAAAAGGAAGTACGCGGCCACCTTGCCACGCTGCCGTTGATCGAGGCCGGCATGATGGACATCGCGGCGATCGTGCCGCTCAACCCTTATCCCGGTTTCGGGCCGAAGCGGTGAGCCAAGCCTTATCCGCGAGGTTGCCGTAGATCGGCAGCCTCACGGCCAGGCTTCCTGCATTGCGTTCACCGACAGCCACGCCATCGCGGGCAGCGCGACGAGCAGCGCCAGCCGCATGCCAGCGGATCGCGCCTGGTCGGGGTCCTGGCGCTGAAGCCGGCGCCAGATCTGGAAGGCGGCGAAGAGAATGAGCAGCGCATAAAAGCCGGCAAGCACCCACAATGCCGTCTCACCGGATATCGCAATGCCGTTATTCTCCAGCACCTTGCCGACCAGCATAGCCGGCCCGGCGACGAAGAAGGCGATGGCGATGCCGAACAGGAAGCCGATCATGCCGCCGGGGAAAGGCGTGGCCGACAGTGCCACGAGCACCGCCAGCAGGATGAGCAGGGTGATGAACGCGCGCTGGCTCATGGCCACATTCCCCGATCGGACTCAGCGAATGTATCAGGCCGGCCTTAATCGCACGTAACGGCCATGGTCGGCGCTTTCCCGGTGCTATCCGGGCCACAGTTTGGCCGGGATCGATCCCGCCCTTGCCGGCAAGGGAACCGTCGCTATTGTCGGCCACGATCCGAACAATGGGGCGAAACATTCATGAAACTTGGCTTTGTCGGCACGGGCAGGTTGAGCTCGGCCATCGTCGCCGGGCTGAAATCGTTGCCGGGCGAGACGACGCCGGTGGTGGTCTCGCCACGCAACGAGGTGATCGCCGCCGAGCTTGCCGCCCGCTACCCGGACGTGCGCATCGCCGCCGACAACCAGGCCGTGCTCGACCAGTGCGACACGGTCATGCTGGCGGTGCGGCCGCAGATCGCGCGCGAGGTGCTCAAGGCACTGCGGTTCCGGCCGGACCATCACGTCGTCAGCCTCATCGCCACGATATCGCGCGAAGAGATCGCCGGCCTCGTGGCGCCGGCGGCGCATGTCGGCAAGGCGCTGCCGATGCCGATGATCGGCCACCTGCAGGGCGCGACGCTCATCTGTCCGCCGGACCCGATCGTGGCGCCGCTGTTCGGCAGGCTGGGCGATGTGATCGAGGTCGAGGATCAGGGCGAGTTCGACGCGCTCAGCGTCGTCACCGCCACCTATGCCAGCTATTTCAAATATCTCGACACGATCCATGCCTGGGTGCGCGGCCAAGGTGTGCCGGGCGACAAGGCTCGCGACTATATCACCAGCATCTACAAGGCGCTGGCCAACGCGCCCGACACGGCGCCTGGCCAAGACTTCATGCGCCTGTCGCAAGATTACGCGACGCGGGGCGGCATCAACGAGCAGGTGCTGCGCGAGTTGACCGAGCACGGCACGTTCGAGACTTTTGCGGAGATCCTCGGCCGCGTGCACCAGCGTATTACCCGCGAGTGATTGGGATTACTCCGGCGCTTTTAGACAAATGGCCACAAGGCCTTACGAGGCGATCGAGCGCGGGGCTGCTGAGCCGGACCGGGCCTTCCGCCATTCGCATTGGCGCACCAAAACATTGGCCGGGAACAAAGCCTATGCGTTAGCGTTGCCTCACATAACGACAATTTGGAGATCGTCATGCTGCGAGGCGGATTGCTTTGGCTTATCGGGATTCCTTTGCCCGTGATTCTCATTCTTTGGCTGCTGGGCTACCTGCACTAGCCACCGACACCAGGCAGGCCGGGACGATATGCGCGTTCCGGCCTGAACGATTCAACTGGCGCCAGTTAGCTCAACGGCGGTGCGCACGCGGGCGAGCACTTCGCTCAGCATGTCGTGCATGGCCTTGCGCGCCCGGGCGGCGTCGCCGGCCTCGATCGCCCTCAGCACCTTGCCATGCGCGTCGAGGTCGCCGACCGGGTGGCCGAACAGCGCGTTGGTGGTCGGCACGCTGTATTGCAACGCGGTGTGGATCAGCGCCGAGAGCGGCAGGAAGAAGCGGTTGCCGGTGGCGGCGAGCACCGCCTCATGGAAAGCCGCATCCGACGAGACCGGATCGCCCTGGCCAGAGGATGCCGCGCGCATCGCCTCGAAGGCCTCGCGGATAGCGGCGATCTCGTCCGCGTTGTTACGGCTCGCCGCAAGCGCCGCCGCCTCGCATTCGAAGGCAAGGCGCACTTCCAGAAGCTCGGTGATGAAATGGCGTGGCGTCGCGCTGGCGCGCAGCCAGCCCAGCACCGAAGGATCGAGGAAGTTCCAGTCCTTCAGCGGCCGGATGCGCGAGCCACGCCGGGGACGGGTGAGCAGCAGGCCCTTGGCCGAAAGGATCTTCACCGCTTCGCGGGCAGCGCTGCGGCTGGCGCCGAAGCGGGCGCAGATCTCTTCCTCGCCCAACAGTGTCGCGCCGGGCGGAAACAGTCCACCGAGAATCTCGCGGCCGAGAATATTGGTTATCTCATCGGTTACCGACGAGGTCTGGTTGCCTGCCATTTGTCCCGGCCCATGTTCTGTTTTGACGCAATTCCGGACACAAAACCGCTCTCACTTTTCCTGGAATTGCTTTGGCTCTTCACGCCACTGTTACACGTGTGGGATCGACACCGCATTGACTAATTATCAAGGCGCACAGCTCGGCCTATTAATCCGATTTATCAGATGAATTGGATTGAACGCAGCCGGGCTTTGCTGCTAGCTGTGGGAACAGAAATTTCGGAGAGCCGGTTTGTCGCCCACGTCCTCGATGCGCGCTGTGGTGCTGCGCCGGCCGCTCGACCTCCATGTGGAGGAGCGAGCCGCCCCCTCGCCCGGCCCGGGCGAAGTGCTGGTGCGCATCACGCGCGGCGGCATCTGCGGCTCGGACCTGCACTATTTCCGCCATGGCGGCTTCGGCACCGTGCGCATGAAGGAGCCGATGATCCGTCGACCTGATCGGCACGGGCCGCATCGACGTCGCGCCGCTGCTCAGCAACACGCTGCCGCTTGCCGAGGCGCGAAAAGCCTTCGAGCTGGCCAGCGACAAATCACAATCGATGAAGGTGCAAATTGCGTTCGACTGATTATCTCGGCCGTCTCTTCGGCCTCGAAGGCAGGCATGCCTTCGTCACCGGCGCCAGCCGCGGGCTGGGCCTCGCCTTCGCGGAGGCGCTGGCCGCCGCCGGCGCGCGCGTCACCATAGGCGGCCGCAAGGCCGACGAGCTCAAGGCCGCCGGCGACCGCCTGCGCGCCGAGGGCTATACCGCGGCGGAAGCCGTGATCGACGTCACCGATACGCAATCGGTCGACGCGGCGATCGCGGCGAGCGAAGTGGGCACCGGGCCGATCGACATCCTGGTCAACAATGCCGGCATCCAGCGCCGTGCGCCGCTCGAGACTTTTTCCGACGCCGACTGGGATGCACTGATGGCGACCAATCTCGACGGCGTGTTCAAGGTCAGCCGCGCCGCGGTGAAAGGCATGATCCAACGCCGCAAAGGCGTCATCATCAATGTCTCGTCGGTGCAGAGCGCCCTCGCCCGCCCCTCGATCGCGCCTTACGCGGCAAGCAAGGGGGCGATCACCATGCTGACCAAGTCGATGGCCGGCGAATGGGGCCAGCACGGCATACGCGTCAACGCCATCGCGCCCGGCTATTTCAAGACCGAGCTGAATGCTGCTCTGGTCGCCGACGAAAAATTCTCGATCTGGCTCACCGGCCGCACGCCGATGCGGCGCTGGGGCGATGTCGAGGAACTCGCCGGCGCCGCCGTGTTCCTTGCCTCCGACGCCGCGAGCTTCGTGACCGGGCAGACGCTGCTGGTGGATGGCGGGATCACGAGCGTGCTGTGACGCGCGGCCGACGTCTCGTCAAACCGGCAAGCTCGTCTCCCCCACCGACAGATGTTGCTCGACGGTCGGATCAATCTTGGCACCCTTGGCGAAACCCGCCAGCAACCGATCGACCGACAGCCGGCCCGAACCGGCCAGCGCCAGGATAAACATGCCGCCGGCAATGGCGAGGTCCTTCTCGAAATGCAGAAGCTCGTTCTGGCTGGCGAAATTGGTGTGGAAGAGGGTGGCCGTCATCAGGCAGAACAGGCCGAGCCCGATCGCGCCCAGCCGCGCCAGGATGCCGAGCGCCACCGACAGGCCGGCGCCAAGCTGCAGCAGGATGGTGGCGACAAGCAGCGGCGTGCCGACGCCGAGCGCGGCCATCGCCTTCTGGGCCCCCTCGAAATGCGTCGCCAGTTGCAGTCCCTCATGCACGAAGATCAGGGACAGGAGCAGGCGGCCGGCGAGCAGGACCGCGTCCCTGGCGTGAAGTTTTTCGGCAAGTTCGATCGGTGTCATGGTCGGCTCCAATCCTTGGAAACAGGCATCTTGGAATTGAGCGGGAGCGCCACCCCGTCCGCATGGACGCGCGCCTGCGCGCTCGGGTTGAAGGGTCGGAGCCGGCGCGAGGGAGAGGAACGCCGGCTCCGGTTTTCGGGCGCTACCGCCGTGGCGCCCAAAAAAGGTCGATGCTTATAGGTCCGCGCAAGGCCCTCTCCGGCCGCTTCGCGGCCACCTCTCCCCACTTTGTGAGCGAGGAAGCAGGCCGCCTACTTCGTCACCTTGGTATCGATGGCCTGCTTGAGATCGGAGAGCTCCTCGCAGCCCGCCGGGCAGAGTTTCTGCAACGAGGCGAGCTGCTCGTTGGCCTTGGCCATGTCGCCGGTCTCGACATAGAGCTCGCCCAGATATTCATGCGCCGCCTTGTGGTCGGGCTTAAGCTCCAGCGCCTTGGCGTAGTAGGTCAGCGAGGTCTGGTAGTCGCCGGTCTTGCGCAGCGTGAAGCCGAGCAGATTGTAGACGTCGGCCTGCTGGGTGTCCTGCGCGAGGTCACGTAGGTCGGCTAGCGCGCCCTTGTAGTCCTTGGCCTCGATCTTGGCTTTCACGGCCGTCAGGTCGGGCGCGTCGGCGCCTTCGATGTCGTCCACGGCATAGGCCGGAACGGCGATGGCGATGGGAGCCGCGGTCAAGACCGCAATGGCGCCGAGCACCGCGAAAAGTGCGTGTTTCATGGGAGTTGTCGCTTTCTGTTCAGGATCCGATTCCGATCAGATCTGGGTTGGGGTGAAGGCGTAGGCGTTGCCGTCCTTGACGAAGCTGCCTGTGCCGGGGAACGGGAAGTGCGAGCCGCAGATGCGGACATTGTCGGCGATCACCTGGTCAATGATCTTGTGGCGCGTGGCGATCGCCATCGGCCCGTCCTGGTCATAAGCGCCCTGCCATTCGGGATGCGGGGCGAGCAGCGCCGGCACGTACATGGTGTCGGCCGAGACGAGGAACTGCTCGGAGCCGGCATCGACATGGTAGACGGAATGGCCGGGCGTATGGCCGGGCGCCGCCATGAGGCGGATGCCGGGCACCACTTCGGTGCCGTCGTCGACCAGCTTCCAGTTCTTCCATTTCGGGAAGTTCTCGGCGATGCGCTTGCCGGCGGGCTTGCGGCCCTCGGGCAGCTTGGCCAGGCGGCTCGGATCCGTCCACCAATTGTACTCGGTGGCGTTGACGATGAGCTCGGCATTCGGGAACACCGGATCGTTGGTGCCCTTCTCCATCAGGCCCCAGACATGATCCGGGTGGAAATGCGAGATCATGATGGTGTCGATCGCCTTGTAGTCGATACCGGCGGCCTTCATGTTGGCCGGCAGATGCGTGGCGTTGGCCTGCCACTGGCCGACGCCGGAGCCGGCATCCATCATGATGGTGCGGCCGTTCATCTGGAGAACGACGACGGTGAGCGGGATCGGCATGAACTCGGTGGTCAGCCCCGCCTTGGCGAGCGCTGCCTTGGTGTCGTCGACCGACACGTCCTTGATGAAAGCCGGGTCGTGCGGCTTGCGCCAGATGCCGTCATAGACGGCGGTGACCTCGAGCGAGCCGACCTTGTATTTGTAGAAGCCGACCAGCGGCTCGACCGGGGTTTCGGCGTGAGCCGCGGGCGCGAATTCCAGCTTGCCGGCAATGCCGAAGGCGGCGGCGGCGGCGGCGGATCCGAGCACCATGCGGCGTGTCATATTAAACATCAGAAATCTCCTCTTATGGCTTGCGGGTTTGCTTCATGTTTCAGGCGGTATGAGAGAATGGCGGAGGGCCCGGTGCGACCCTCCGCCGACTGCGGAAGCCGGCGCCGGCCGGTCCGACTGAAGACCGGTCCGGCGCCGGGAGATCGGGGCTTCCGGATCGTGGAGCCCGGAGTGAGGCGTGCCTTCCTCACACAGGGATCAGGACCTTTGGCCCCTCACTCCAACTCAGTGACCCCAAATGCCCTGGCCAGGCTCTTCCGCAGCAATCCTGGCCGCCGGCTTCATGTCGTGGCGGGCCATTTCGGGCTTCGCGATGGAAGCGGTCGTGGTGATGTCGACGGCAACGGCCTGCTGGCCGGCATTCGTCGCGGAGAAGTGGTCGCTGCCGGCGAAGGCGCCGCTGGTGGCGACGAGAATGGCGGCTGCGGCAAAGACGATCTTGTTCATGTGCGTATTCCTTCCGGTTTGGTTGGTGCGTGCCTTGGGAGGATGGCCTCGCTACACAGCAAGACCCGGAAGGCCCGGGGTTTATTCCCGGGGCGCGGAAGAATTTTTTGGGTCGCACGAAATCAGGACTGAAGCCGCCTAGAGCATGACGCCGAAAAGTGTGAAGCGGTTTTCGGATGACATCATGCTCTATCTCTTTGATTTGGAGACGGATTCAGATTTCAGGTCGACGACCTGAAATCATCCGGCTCTGGCGTCAGCCGTCATCGAACTGTCACACCCAACCGGGTGGCGCATGCTAGAAACGCTGCCTGGCCGCCCCCCGCGACCCCGACCGCATCAAGAGCCGGCGAAGCCGTCATGAACGTCGCCCTCCCCGCCGAAGGCACAGACCTCTCGCCCTACCTGCCCGACGAGCACGGGCTGTTCTTCCTCTATCATTTCAAGGCCGACGGTTCCCGCACCAAGGATCCCGCCGAGGCGCACTGGAGCTGGCGCAGCTACCAGATCACCGACATGCGCGCCCGCCACGAGATCGGCGCCGAGCAGGCTTTGCCTACGCCGGTGCGCGATGCCTTCCTGTCGCCCAGCCATGGCTGCCAGATCGATTTCGAGGACGACTTCCTCTATGGCGACCTCCCCGACCTCAGGCACGATTTTGCCGAATCGCGCGGGCTCACCCACTTCCGCTTCGCCTTCAACGACAAGATGCTGGTCGGCGCCCGCAAGCAACCGCTGGAATCGGTCGACAAGGTCCGCAAGCTGGTGGAGAGCGGCACGCGAAAATTCCGCACGCCGGCCGAGCTGATCGAGGCGGTGATGGGCCAGTCGCTCGACGGCATGGCGGCCGAGCTCGACAAGATGGGCGACACGCTCGATGGCATCGAGGACCGCATCGTATGCGATGCATGGCATAATGAGCGCCAGGCGCTGGTCGACGCGCGCCGGCAACTGGTGCTGATCCACCGGCAGATGGCGACGCTCACCAACCTCTTCCGCCATCTCGACCATTCGCATCGCAATGAATTGCCGGACCCGATCAACGACATGGCGACCAGGCTCTCGCACCGGGCGCACACGCTGCACCATGATGGCGAGCAATTGCAGGCGCGCACGCGCCTGTTGCAGGACGAGCTGATGGCGAAACTCACCGAGCAGTCGAACCAGCTGCTCTATATCCTGTCGGTCATGACGGCGGTGCTGTTGCCGATGACCATCATCTCCGGCCTGTTCGGCATGAATGTCGGCGGGTTGCCGCTGGTCGACACGCCGCACGGCTTCTGGGTGGTGACGGCGATCTCGGTCGTCATCGCCGGCATTGTTTATAAGATCGTGCGGCGGCTGGGGCGGGTGTAGCGCGCCGATCCTATCTCGTTGCCGGCGCTGCCTGGCGGACCTCGCGGCCCCTGAACATCGACCAGCTATACATGGCCAGAGCCGCCCAGATCAGCGCGAAGGCGATAGCCTGTGTCGTGCCGAACGGCTCGCCGAAGATCAGCACGGCGATCAGGAACACCATGGTCGGCGCGATATATTGCATGATGCCGATCGTGGACAAGCGCAGCAGCCTGGCGCCGAAGGCAAACAGCAGCAGCGGCACCGCGGTGACCGGGCCGCAGCCGATCAGCAACGCGGCGTCGGCGCCGGTGCTGGAAATCAAATGATCCTGGCCGGTGGCGATCAGGTAGGCGAGGTAGCAGAGCGCCGGCACCGAGAGCAAAAGCACTTCGAGCAGGAAACCCTGGCTCGGGCCGATCGGCAGCGTCTTGCGGAAGAAGCCGTAGGCGGCGAAGGAAAAGGCGAGCGCCAACGAGACCCAGGGCAATTTGCCGGCCTCGACGGTGAGCACCGCCACCGCGATCGCGGCCAGCGCGACCGCTGCGATCTGCAGCCGGTCGAGCCGCTCGCCGAGCAGCACGGCGCCGACAACGACACTGACCAGCGGATTGATATAATAGCCGAGCGCGGTCTCGACGGTACGGTCGACAGCGATCGCCCAGACATAGATACCCCAGTTGATCGAGATCAGCACCGCCGTCAGCGCCGCCATGGCAAGGCTCTTCGGCGAGCGGATGGCCGCCTTGAAGTCGGCGGTGCGGCCGGCCCAGATCAGCACCGCCGCCGCGATCGGCACCGACCAGACGACGCGGTTGGCGATCACCTCGGCAAGCGGCAGATGCGCCACCGCCTTCATGTAGAAGGGCAGCAGCCCCCAGAGGAAATAGGCGCCAAGCGCCAGGAGGAAGCCGCGGCGACCCCTGGCGTCCTGATCGAGATCGGCTGTAGCAGTGATCATGGCCCAACGCTATGGCCCAGCGGACCGCCCAAGACCATCACAAAATTATGATGGATCAATGGACTTCTTGTGATGGTTCAAGCGAGCGCAAGTTCCTCGCCCCACGCAGTGGGGAGAGGTGGCCCGGCGAAGCCGGGACGGAGAGGGGTCGGCGCGGCGGCTGACAATTTGCCGCAAAGGACAAAGCTGGTTTGTGACCGGCCTCGCACCCCGTCTTGCATCGGCTCTGGCTTCGCGGAGGGCGCCCCCCTCTCCGTCCCGGCTTCGCCGGGCCACCTCTCCCCCGCCTTGCGGGGGCGAGGAAAGGAGCCCTACTCCGCTGCCACCAGCCCGGCCATTTCGCGGTTCTTCATCAGCTTGTAGACGATCGAATCCATCAGCGCCTGGAAGGAGGCGTCGATGATGTTTTCCGACACGCCCACCGTCCACCAGCGGGCGCCGGTGGAATCGTGCGATTCGACCAACACCCGGGTGATGGCCTCGGTGCCGCCGTTGAGGATACGCACCTTGAAGTCGGCAAGCTCGAGATCGACGATCTCGCTCTGATATTTGCCGAGGTCCTTACGCAGCGCGATGTCGAGCGCGTTGACCGGGCCATGGCCTTCGGCCACCGACATCTTCTCCTCGCCGTCGACTTCGACCTTCACGATCGCCTCGGAGACGGTCTTCAGATTGCCGTTTGCGTCGAAGCGGCGCTCGACCATGCAGCGGAAGGAGGTGACGTTGAAGAACTCCGGCAGGCCGTGCAGCATTTTTCGCGCAAGCAGCTCGAAGGAGGCGTCGGCGCCTTCATAGGCATAGCCTTCGGCCTCGCGCTCCTTGACCACTGCGATCAGCGCGTCGAGCCGGTGATCGTCCTTCGGTACATCGATGCCGCGCCGCTTCAGCTCGGCAAGGAAATTCGCCTTGCCGCCCTGATCGGAAACCATGACTCGGCGACGGTTGCCGACGGCTTCCGGCGGCACGTGCTCATAGGTCGCCGGTTCCTTGGCCAAAGCGGACGCATGGATGCCGGCCTTGGTGGCAAAGGCCGAGGAGCCGACATAGGGCGCCTGCGCTTCCGGCGCGCGGTTGAGCAATTCGTCGAACGCGCGGGAAAGCCTCGATATTCCGGTCAGCGCTTCGGCCGAGATGCCGGTTTCGAAGCGATCGGCGAAGGCGGGCTTCAGCGAGAGCGTCGGGATGATGGAGATCAGGTTGGCGTTGCCGCAGCGCTCGCCGATGCCGTTCAGCGTGCCCTGGATCTGGCGCACGCCGGCCTCGACGGCGGCCAGCGAATTCGCCACCGCCTGACCTGTATCGTCATGAGCATGGATGCCGAGATGATCGCCCGGGATGCCGCCGGCGATCACCTTGCCGACGATTTCGCGCACTTCCGAAGGCTGCGTGCCGCCATTGGTGTCGCACAGCACCACCCAGCGCGCGCCGGCCTCGTAGGCCGTCCTGGCGCAGGCCAGCGCGTAATCGGGATTGGCCTTGAAGCCGTCGAAGAAATGCTCGCAGTCGACCATCGCCTCCTTGCCGGCCGCGACCGCCGTTTCAACCGAGGTCTTGATCGACTCCAGGTTCTCCTCATTGGTGCAGCCGAGCGCGACACGCACGTGATAGTCCCAGCTCTTGGCGACGAAGCAGATGGCGTCGGATTTCGACTGCACCAGCGCTGCCAGCCCCGGATCGTTGGAAGCCGAGACCCCTGCCCGCTTGGTCATGCCGAAGGCGACGAATCTCGCGCTCTCCGTCCGCTTCTTCTGGAAGAAGGCGGTGTCGGTCGGATTGGCGCCGGGATAGCCGCCCTCGACATAGTCGATGCCGAACGCGTCGAGCAGTTTGGCGATGGCGATCTTGTCCTCGACGGAAAAGTCGATGCCCGGCGTCTGCTGGCCGTCGCGAAGGGTGGTGTCGAAGAGATAAAGGCGTTGCTTCATCGGAGATTTCCTGGGGTCGACCATTCGCTCGTGTCATGATCGGGATGCTGAAAGGGGCGGCGGCGTAGAATCTCTTCCGGAGAAGCTGAACTTTTCACCTCCGGCAAGCCGGCCAATCGATTGAACCATGGCATGCGAGCCCCAGCCCAATGTTGCCGAATTGGTTCCAAGCGCGTGGGGTCGTCGAGACTGCCTATTGAAAGGTCGATTGTTTCGACATTTACATGCCAGAAAGTCAGCGGGGTTCCGCATTCGGCGCAGAAGCCACGTTCTCCCACCTCCGAACTGCGGTAGAGGGCTGGCCGGCCACGAGTCCATTCGAGATCCGGAAGATGCACTTTGAAAAAGGGCCAAAACACCGAGCCGACAGCTTTCTGGCACATCCGGCAATGGCAGATTGCGGGATCGGCGGCGTTACGCGCGCTGTAGCGAATAGCGCCGCATTGACACCCGCCAGTGAGTATTTCGCCCATTTTTTTCAGCTTTCGACGTACCTAAGTTGCATTGCCGCCAGCGAACCGATCCGTCGCCCGGATCAGCCGATCCAGAATCCCGGGCTCCGAATAGGCGTGCCCTGCCCCCTCGATCAGATGAAAATCCGCTTTCGGCCAGGCCTTGTGCAGCGCCCAGGCATATTTTGCCGGGCACGGCATGTCGTAGCGGCCATGGACGATGGTGCCGGGGATGTCCTTCAGCCTCCAGGCGTCGCGCAGCAGCTGTCCCTCCTCCAGCCAGCCGGCATGGACGAAATAATGGTTCTCGATGCGGGCGAACGCGACCGCGTAGTCGTCCTGGCCGAACGGCGTGCTTGTCTCCGGCTCGGGCAACAGCGTGATCGTCTCGCCTTCCCACAGGCTCCAGGCAAGAGCCGCGTCGACCTGAGCCTTGCGGTCGGAGCCGACAAGCCGCTTGCGGTAAGCGGCCATCATGTCGCCGCGCTCGGCCTCGGGGATCGGCGCCAGGAAGCGTTCCCACTTGTCCGGGAACATCTCGGAGACGCCGAACTGATAGTACCATTCGAGCTCGGCGCGGGTGAGCGTGTAGATGCCGCGCACGACGAGCTCGCTGACGCGCTCCGGATGCGTCTCGGCATAGGCGAGCGCCAGGGTCGAGCCCCAGGAGCCGCCGAAGACAAGCCATTTGTCGAAGCCCGCCATCTCGCGCAGGCGCTCGATGTCGGCGACGAGATGCCAGGTGGTGTTGGCCTCCAGCGAAGCGTTGGGCGCCGACTTGCCGCAACCGCGCTGGTCAAACAGGACGACGTCGTAGAGTTTCGGGTCGAACAGGCGCCTGTGCTTCGGCGAGATGGTGCCGCCCGGACCGCCATGCAGGAACACGGCGGGCTTGGCGCCCTTGGTGCCGCAGCGCTCCCAATAGATGGTGTGGCCGTCGCCGACATCGAGCATGCCGGACTCGAACGGCTCGATCTCCGGATAGAGCGTGCGCAAGGAACTGTTGTGGATCGTCATAGTTTCAAGCCCTGCTGCGGCCAGTTGGCCGTCTCGTGGTCGGGATGCTGGAAGGAGATGATCTGCTCCTGACGTCGATAGAAATCGGGGTCGTCATGGACCGGCGCCTCGAAGATCTTCTCCACCCAGGGCAGGCGAACCGCGTAGTTGACCTGGATCTGGGGCGCGAGGTCGGAGCGGTCGTCGAAGGCGCCGATGGCGATCTCCAGCGCGCCCGGCTGGCGATAGGTCAGCGGCGTGCCGCAGCGCGCGCAGAAGCCGCGGTCGATGTTGACCGAGGACTGGAAATAGCTCGGCTCCTCATGGGTCCATTCGACGCCGTCCTTCGGCACCGTCACCAACGCGCCGAAGAAGGAGCCGAACTGCTTCTGGCACATGCGGCAATGGCAGATGGACGGGCGCCCGAGCTTGCCCTTGATGCGGAAGCGCACAGCGCCGCACTGGCAGCCGCCTGTTCGAACTTGATCGGTCATGGTCTTTCCTCCGGCGGCCATTGGTCGGTGTCGTGATCGGGATGCTGGTAGGAGACGAGTTCGGCGAGATAAGGCGCCGAGGCGATATCGGCCATCGTGTCCTCAGACGGCAGTTTCGGGATACCGTCGACGTAGGGAAGCTTTGCTTCGACGCCCCATTGGATGGTCGGCGCGATGCCCGTTGGATCGTCGAAGGCGGCGATCGCCAGCGCCATGCCGTCCGATGCCTCGAAGGTCAGCGGCGTGCCGCATTCGGCGCAGAAGCCGCGCCAGGCGGCATTCGACGAGCGGAAGCGTTTCGGTTCGCCGCGCGTCCAGTCGAGCGTGGCGCCGCGCACCGAAACCAGCGGCAGATAGAAATTGCCACTCGCCTTCTGGCACATGCGGCAATGGCAGACCGAGGCGTCGCCAAGCGCGCCCTCGACGCGGAAGCGCACGGCGCCGCATTGGCAGCCGCCGGTGTAGACCGGCCGGTTGTCGAGGCTCATGACACACTCCCGATCATGGGCTGCTTTTGGGGCTCACTCCGGATCATGGCAGACTGCCTCGACGTTGTTGCCGTCGGGATCGAAGACGAAGGCGCCGTAATAGTTGGGGTGATAGTGCGGGCGCAGGCCAGGTCCACCATTGTCCTTGCCGCCGGCGGCAAGTGCTGCCGCATGGAAGGCGTCGACCTCGGCGCGGCTGCGCGCGGTGAAGGCGACGTGTTGGGTCGATCTCGGCTTGTCCGTGCTGTCGCTCAGCCAGAACACCGGCCGGTCGCGGCCATAGCCGCCAACCTTGGCGCCGCCGGTATATTCCTGAGGCACCATGTAGAGCAGCGAAGCCCCCAGCGGCGCCATCGCCTTGTCGTAGAAAGCCTTCGAGGCGCCGAAATCGGAAACGGTGATGCCCAGATGATCGATCATAGGACGAGATCCTCCGTTGGTGGCGCGGGCGCATCGGCCAGGCCGGCCACGATGACGATATGCTGGCAGACATTGTCGATATCGCGGATCACGTCGTCGTTCCAGAAGCGCAGGATGGTCCAGCCTAACGTTTCGAGCTTCGTGGTTCGCACGACGTCGGAAGCCGAAACTTCTTCATGAGCGTGCTGCGAACCATCAATCTCGACGATCAGCTTTTTGTCAGGGCAAGCAAAGTCGACGATATAACCTGCGATAGGCATTTGCCGCCGAAAGGAAAGGCCCATCAGCCTGTGTGCCCGGACTTCGTTCCAGAGCTTCAGTTCGGCATCTGTCATTTCCTTGCGCATCTTGCGCGCATTGCCGCGATTGATCGGGGATACCCGATGATGGGTCATCGCGAGGCCCCCCTCTCTGCCCTGCCGGGCATCTCCCCCTCAAGGGGGGAGATCAGCAGCTTCGCCGACGGCGCCCGACCTTCAACGTCGGCGATTGGCGAAAGCCAAGGCGACGTCCAATCTCCCCCCTTGAGGGGGAGATGTCCGGCAGGACAGAGAGGGGGGCCTCGCTCAAACCTCTCCATCATGCGAGCATCCACCCTCACCGCTTGATCTCCCAGCTCGTCACGCGTTCGCCGGTGACCGGGTCCTTGGCGTCCTTCAGCTGCACGCCCTGCGCCAGCAGCTCGTCACGAACCCGATCAGCCTCCGGCCAGTTCTTCGCCGCGATCAGCGCCAGACGATCCGCGATCGCCTTGGCCACGGCAACCTCGTCCACCTTGGCCGCGCCCGTATCGAAGCCGAGGAAGGCCAGCGCCGCCTTCAGCGAAGCGGCGGCGTTCTCGCCTCCGGCATCGCTTGCCTCGCCGGCAAGCTGCGTCAGCCGCTGGAAGGCTGTGTAGGTGGCGAGATCGTCGGACAGCGCTTCCACCACCTCCGCCGGCAGGTCCTTCGCGACCGCGGGTGCCAGATCCGCCGCGCGCTTCCACTTGCGCAGCGTGTTTTCCGCCTCTTCCAGCTTGCGCACGGAGAAATCGATCGGCTCGCGATAGTGCGTCATCAGCATCGCCAGCCTGAGCACCTCGCCAGGCCATTTCCTGCCGCCGAAAGTCTCGGTCTCCAGCAGCTCATGGATGGAAAAAAAGTTGCCGAGGCTCTTCGACATCTTCTGGCCTTCGACCTGCAGGAAGCCATTGTGCATCCAGACATTGGCCATGACGTTGGTGCCGTGCGCGCAGCGCGACTGGGCGATCTCGTTCTCGTGGTGCGGGAAGATCAGGTCCAGCCCGCCGCCATGGATGTCGAAGACTTCGCCGAGATAGGCGGCCGACATGGCCGAGCATTCGATGTGCCAGCCGGGCCGGCCCCTGCCCCATGGGCTCTCCCAGCCGGGCTCTTCGGGCGAAGACAATTTCCACAGCACGAAATCGCCGGGGTTCTTCTTGTGCGCATCGACCGCGATGCGCACGCCCGCCTGCTGTTCGTCGAGATTGCGCTTCGACAATTCGCCATAGTCCGGCATCGAGCCGGTGTCGAACAGCACCTCGCCGCCGGCGACATAGGCGTGGCCGCGCTCGATCAGCTGCCGGATCAGCGACAGCATGTCGGCCTTGCCGTCGGCCCGGGGCGCGACGAACTCGGTCGCGCGCGGCTCGTAGGTCGGCTCAAGGCAGCCAAGCGCGGCGACATCCTTGTGGTACTGGTCGGCAGTCTTTTCGGTGACCTTGCGGATCGCATCGTTCAGCGACAGCTTTCCGGCCGCGATCTCACCGCCGAAGTCGCGCAGCGCCCTGGCGTTTATCTTGTCGTCGACATCCGTGATGTTGCGCACATACGTGACGTGGCTTTCGCCGTAGACTTGGCGCAACAGACGGAAAAGCACATCGAAAACGATCGCCGGGCGCGCATTGCCGATATGGGCAAAGTCGTAGACGGTCGGGCCGCAGACATACATGCGCACATTGTGCGGATCGATCGGAACGAAACGCTCCTTCGCCCGCGTCAGCGTGTTGTAGAGGCTGAGGCCCTTCGATGCGTCAGACATGCGGTCCCGGTCCTTGGTTTGGGTTCACTGAAACCAGCTCCGCGCCGAAGGCGCAAAGCAGGCTCCAGCCTGCTGGCCGGGGCGTTTTTCCGATCTGGGTAAAGATGAGGCGAAAACGTCCGGACCAGCGCGAGGCTAGCCAATAATGCAAATGCCACAAATGGCGAAAGACGTTTTCATGCGCGGCTTTATCGCGCCGGCGAGTGTTGCCGTCAAGTCGCTCCGCTCAGGAAAGACGTCGCTGAATCACAGGTAAAGACAGGCCGAAACATTTTATTAAACATGTCGGCACAGTGATGAAACATTCGCCGGCTAGACCGCCAGTTGTCACGATTTGGTCGGAATCGGCCGCCAAACGCTCAACACGAAACCGTTACCAGGGAAGAGAATCATGGCTCGCAACAAGCAGGAACAGATCCGACAAACGCAGCCCGCACTGGCCAGCCACTACCGCGCGATCGGCCCGGCGGCAATCGTCGCGGCCCTCCTCCACACCGCGAAGAAGAAGAAGCCCGCGCAGAAGATCGTTTCGCCGCGCGCTGCCTGAAAAGGCACGACCGGCACGGTCCCCGACAATGGGGATGCCGGCGATGAGGGCGCCAGAGTGCGCCCAGGAGATGAAGGCCTCCGGAAGCAGCCTCGCCAGGCTGGTAACCTTCGCTAGAATAAGCTCATCTGGTTTTCGTCCGCGCCAGGCATCTGGCGCCTGGGCTTTTCGGCTTGCGGCGAAACGATGCCGCGCTCCTGAATCTCCGGCCCGGTGTTGGCGACCTTGTTGACCAGGTCGGAAACCGGGACAGCCTCGAAGAAATCGGGTTCCGCCGGCTTCAGCAGATCGAGCACGTCGCGCGGCTCCTGCGTGCGGCAATCCAGCCAGCGGGCGAAGTCGCGTTCCTCGATCATCACCGGCATGCGGTCGTGGATATGGGCGATGCCGGCATTGGCTTCAGTCGTCAGTATAGCGCCGGTGTCCATCTCCGAGCCGCCCGGTTCGGCATAAGTCTCGATCAGGCCGGCGAAAGCGACCACGCCGCCGCGTCGCGGGCGGATCCAGTAGGGTTGCCCCTTGCAGCTGCCCGACTGCTGCCACTCATAGAAGCCCGATGCCGGCACAAGAGAGCGCCGGTGGCGCATGGCGGTCTTGAAGGACGCTTTTTGCAGCACCCCTTCGGAGCGGGCGTTGATGAGCAGCGGAAATGCCCTGGTGTCCTCGACCCAGGCCGGAATCAGCCCCCAGCGCACCAGCATCGCCTGGCGGTCCGGCAGGTTCGAGCCAGGTTCCCGCTGCGGCCCGGCAAGCGCCATCAGCACAGGCTGCGTCGGCGCGATGTTGTAGCGCGCCGGAAACTCCTCCAGCTCGGCAAGGCCGAGGAAGGCGGCGGTCTGGTCCGGCGTGGCGGTCAGGGCAAAGCGTCCGCACATGAATCTGGGCTCTTCGATTGACGTGCCATGAAAGTGGCGATGGAACCGCCGCGCCGCAACGGCTAAAGCTTGTTTCGCCCAATCGGTCCACAAAAGGCTGCAGAAAGATCGGCCCGCATGGAACAGCGCAGGATCATCATACCGGCCGTTTCCGTCGCCGTCGTGCGCGGCGGCACTGTGCTTCTGGTCAAGCGCGCGCGGGCGCCGTCGCAAGGGCTCTACGCCTATCCCGGCGGCAAGGTCGAGCCGGGCGAAACGTTGGCGCAAGCCGCGGCGCGCGAGCTTCAGGAAGAGACCGGGCTCGAAGCGACAGGTTACCGGCCGCTGCGCGACATCCATATCGACGGTCGTGCCGAGAACCACGCGGTCGACTATCTGCTGAGCGTGTTCGGCGCGGCCTATGCCGGCGGCGAGCCCGTGGCCAGCGACGATGCCGAGACGGCGGCGTTCTACACGCTGGCGGAAATGGCTGAGATGCCGCTTGCGGGCGACGTATTCTCGGTCGCCGAGGAATTGCTCGGGCCCGCCGCGGGCGCGTAGACACCGAAAAAATCGCCTTGCGGGCGACAAGATGTTTCGCCACAAAGCCTTAGCTCCCTCACGCCAAGGCTTTGATGACCCGCGCTTCTGCTCTTCTCGCCGCGTGCCTCGCCGTCAGCATGGCCGTTGCCGCGCGGCCGGCGATTGCCGCCGAGGCGCCGTTCGAGCCCGGGCTGATGCGGCTGGCGGAAGTGCTGGGATCGCTGCATTTCCTGCGCAATCTGTGCGGCGAGAAAGGCGACCAGTGGCGGACCGAGATGGAAAAGCTGCTCGAATCGGAAAACCCCGATCCCGACCGGCGCGCCCGCTTCATCGCCTCCTTCAACCGCGGCTACCGCTCCTTCAGCGGCATCTACACGCAATGCACGCCTTCGGCGACCGAGGCCATCGCCCGCTATATGAAGGAAGGCGAGACGTTGTCGCGCGACATCGCTTCGCGCTATGGGAATTGAGGCTGGATCTGCGGCCGCTGCGCGTTTTGCGCAGATTTTTTGCGACAATCGGCGCCAATGTGAGCTGCCTTATTGTCTCCTGTCCCACTCTGATGCAATCATGTGTTGCACTTGCGCAACAGCGTTAATGAAACGTTAGTGCGCGATTGTGGAATTAACTCAAACTGAAGGTTTTGATGCCCCAAGCCGGTCTAATCGGCTAAGCTCGAAACCGATTGAGCGCAATCTCACCCGAAATGTAGATTTCGACCGTAAAAATGTCGTATTTACAAAGACTTAAATGAGGCTGCGGACGAACTGACAGGTCAAGCTAGGTCCACTATCGGATCGCCGCTTGCGGAAGGTGGACATCGCAATGGAACATGGTGTCAGCGACATCGACGCGTTGGTCAGGGAAGAAAAGCGGCTGACCGCCGTGGAAAGCCACAGCGAAGCGTGGGCCGAGGGCCTGTCGGCCGGCATCGAACCTGAGATCATCGCCGAAGCGGCGCTTGAGACCGCTTTCGGCGAGATGTTGCGCGCCAATGGCGAGACCTCGGCGCTCGCGCTGCTCGACCGCATGCGGGAAAAGGTAATTGCCGGCGCGTTCGAGCCGGAACGGCTGAAGCACTAACCACCCGTTTCGACAACGACTTTTTGACCATGACTTTTTGACGGCGACACGCCATTTGGGCATCATGCCCATGCGCTCGGACATTCGGAGCGCCGGCCGGGCCGAACCCGGGTACCATGGAGAGGCAAGCGGTGAGATTTTCGATGTCGGGCCGGCCGCGCGGACTGACCCTCAGCATCCTGGTCGCCGCTTCCTGCCTGGCGCTGCCTCTGTGCCTCACCAGCACGCCTTCCTACGCGCTGAGCGAGATCCAGCGCGAGGACCTGCCTTCCCCGGTGACCCCGCCCGCCAATGGCGACGGCGCCACGCCCGGGGCTACCGTGCCGATGCCGGAGGCGCCCGGCACCAAGCCCTCGGACCAGCCTGCCGATGACACGGACAAATCGGAGCCGAAGACGCCGCCCGCCAATGGCGGCATCACCAGCCCGCGCGCCGATCCGGACGCACCGCCACCTGCGGTCGTCTATGACCTCAACACGCTTCCCGAACCGGTCAAGCGCATGCATGGGCTGATCATCGAAGCCTGTCGGACCGGCGACATCGAAAAGCTCAGAGCGCTGATCGGCAAGGGCGATTCCATGACGCAACTGTCGCTGGGCGACATCGACGGCGACCCGATCACCTTCCTGAAAAGCCTCTCGGGCGACGGCGACGGCCAGGAAATCCTCGCCATCCTGGAAGAGGTGCTTTCGGCCGGCTATGTCCATGTCGACACCGGAACGCCGCAGGAACTCTATGTCTGGCCGTATTTCTTCGCGCTGCCGCTCGACAAGCTCGATCCCAGGCAACGCGTCGAATTGTTCAAGCTGGTCACCGCAAGCGACTATGACGACATGAAGCAGTTCGGCGCCTACATCTTCTATCGCGTCGGCATCACCCCGACGGGCCAGTGGCTGTTCTTCGTCGCCGGGGATTAGGCCCGAAACCTATCGCTTACCGGCCTGCGGCCATATCCGAGCCGCTTCGTTTCGCAGGGCCGAAATGGCATCGGTTCCCAAGACGGGGTCCATTTGCAAGGCTTCGGCTGCGTCGCGCAATTCGCTCTGGTCCCGGAGTTTGGCCACGACCCAGGCGATTTTGCGTTCGATGTCGGAGCCATAGGCGGCTTGTGCCTTGTCGAGGGCCTTAGTCGGCATCTGCCCATACGCCTTGACCAGCATCCCAAGATCGAAGGCATCGCGATATGCGACGGCACGATCCTGGCATCGATCGGCATTCGCCAGCAGCTTCTCAGCAAACATGTCCGCAGGAACGAGCGCCGGTACCCCCAAATCCTCGTCGAAATGACCGCGCAAATCGATGCGGCCTTCCCGGACGACTTCGAACCGGATCGGTTGCCCTTTGAGCCTCACAACGGTCCTCAGGCCGTACTGGTCGATCTGGAAATCCCGGATGGCATCGACGGATTCAGGGAAAAAAGCCCGAACGCCGAGTTCCGATGCTTGTGTTCGCAGCTCGCGATAGCCGCCGGCGTCGGCGCAAAGGAAATCCAGATCCAGCGACCGACGATACTCGCCAAGCTTCATGACAATGGCTGTGCCTCCGCCAAACCAGCACTGATTGGCCGTCAGAAAGTCACGATCCATCAGTCCGAGGGCTTCGGCAATTATCCTGTGCTCCGGTTTTTCGAACGCCTTCATGATCTCTACCCGCAATATTCCGTCGGGCGCAGCGGTGCGCGCATCGAGGACAGAAAGATGGATTATCACGACGTGGTCAGAAGGATACCGTGGCCGAATTCGTCGGCTAGTTTCGCAATAAGCAGTTTCTCACGAGCCGTAAGGCGCTTTTGATCGACAAAGCGCCAGTTGCGCTCATAAAGCGCAAACACTTCTTCGGCCGGGATGGGGCGCGTGACATCGCGGTTCCAGGCGAGTGCCTGGAGCTCAGGAAACTCCGCAGGAATGATTGGCCCAATATTCGCGGTCATGGCGCTCAAGATAATGCAGAGCGCTTAACAAATCCAATTTTCGGCGGGATTAGGCCGGCAGCGCCTCGGAAAACTCCACCGCCCTGCCTTGGCCGGGCGTCACGATCTCGCCTTCCCACATGACGCGCGTGCCGCGCACGACGGTGCCGACCGGCCAGCCGGTGACCTCCCTGCCATCATAGGGTGTCCAGCCGGCCTTGGAGCCTGCCTGCACGTTGGTGATGGTCTCGCGCCGCTTCATGTCGACGATGGTGAAGTCGGCATCGTAGCCGGCGGCGATGCGGCCTTTCCTGGCCATGCCGAAAATGCGCTGCGGACCATGGCTGGAAAGGTCGACGAAGCGCTGCAGCGTGAGCCGGCCTGCGTTGACATGATCGAGCATGATCGGCACCAGCGTCTGCACGCCGGTCATGCCGGACGGCGAGGCCGGATAGGTCTTCGCCTTCTCGGCCAGCGTGTGCGGCGCGTGGTCGGAGCCAAGAACATCGACGATGCCCTGCGAAATGCCGTGCCAGACGCCGTCGCGGTGACGCGAGGCCCGCACCGGCGGGTTCATCTGGATCAGTGTGCCGAGCCTGGCATAGTCGTCGGCGCTAAGCGTCAGGTGATGGGGCGTCGCCTCGCAGGTCGCGACATCCTTGTGCTGTTGTAAGAAGACGATCTCCTCGGCCGTCGAGATGTGCAGCACATGGATGCGCGCGCGCGTCTGCCTCGCGATACGCACCAGCCGCTCCGTGCAGCGCAGCGCCGCGATCTCGTCGCGCCAGACGGGATGCGACGACGGATCGCCCTCGATGCGCTCGCCGAGCCGTTCGCGCAGGCGGAACTCGTCCTCGGAGTGGAAGGCGGAGCGGCGGCGGGTGTTACGCAGGATCGAGGCGACGCCTTCGTCGTCCTCGACCAGAAGGTCGCCGGTGGACGAGCCCATGAACACTTTTATGCCGGCGGCGCCCGGCAGCCGCTCCAGTTCGCCGACATCGCCGGCATTGTCGCGCGTGCCGCCGACCCAGAATGCGAAATCGCAATGCATGCGCCCGGTGGCGCGGCGCACCTTGTCGGCAAGTGCTGCCTCGCTGGTGGTCAAAGGGTTGGTGTTGGGCATTTCGAAGACGGCGGTGACGCCGCCCAGCACCGCGGCGCGGGATCCGGTCTCCAGATCCTCCTTGTGCTCCAGCCCCGGTTCGCGGAAATGCACCTGGCTGTCGACAACGCCCGGCAGGATGTGCAGGCCCGCGCAGTCGATGGTTTCGCCGGCTGAAGCCTGGCCGAGATCGCCGATCCGCGCGATGCGCCCATCCTTCACGCCGATGTCGCGCCGGCCCTCGCCGTCATGGTTGACCACGATGCCGCCTGTCAGGATGAGGTCGAAGGTGGTTGCCATGGCAGGTCCAATCTCTTGCGGGGGGAGTGTGGCCGGCTTACGTAATGGCCGAACGTTTTGCAAGATCAGGCCGATTTCACACCCATGCCCTTTGCCCAGCTCAAAGACCGCGCGCTCATTTCCGTTTCCGGCCCCGATGCCGAGCATTTCCTGCAGAACATCCTCACCACCGATCTCGACGCGCTCGGCCCCGACCAGGCAAAGCCGGGCGCGTTGCTTTCGCCGCAGGGCAAGATCCTGTTCGATTTTCTCATCTCCCGCGCCGGCGAGAATGGTTTTCGCCTCGAATGCCGAGCCGATATCGCCGACGATTTCATACGCCGGCTGATGCTTTACCGGCTAAGGGCGAAGGCCGATATTGCCAAGCAGGATCAGGCGCTTGTCACGGTCGCGTGGGGCGATGATTCAACCGCCTCATTTTCTGATTCAACGGCGCTCGCCGACACGCGCTTCCGCGACGTGGCGGTGAGGCGCGCTTATGGAGGCGAGGCAAAGGAGGGCTGCGATCGGAATGCCTGGCTGGCGCTGCGCATCGGCAACGGCATCGCCGAGAGCGGTTCCGACTACCAGCTCGGCGATGCCTTTCCGCATGACGTGCTGCTCGACGAGACGGGTGGCGTCGGCTTCAAGAAGGGCTGCTATGTCGGCCAGGAAGTGGTCTCGCGCATGCAGCATCGCGGCACCGCGCGGCGCCGTGTGCTGATCGCGTCGGCCGATAGCCCCCTGCCTGCGGCCGGGACCGAGCTCACCGTCGCTGGCCGACCGGTGGGCACACTTGGGTCTGTCGACGGCCGGACCGGTCTTGCCATCGCCCGCATCGACCGCGTCAAGGCGGCGATCGATGCCGGCGAGGCGGTCATGGCGGGCGAGGTTCCGGTAACGCTCGCCATTCCCGGCTGGGCGAAGTTCGCCTTCCCGCAGGATGCGATCAGCGCGGAGGAGGCCTGATGGCGGCCGACCGGGCCGGCGCGCCGCCGCGCGCCTGGCAACGCATGCTTTCGGGCCGTCGGCTCGACCTGCTCGACCCCTCGCCGCTCGACATCGAGATCGCCGATATCGCGCATGGGCTTGCCCGCGTCGCCCGCTGGAACGGCCAGACCAGCGGCGACCATGCTTTCTCCGTCGCGCAGCACTCGCTGCTGGTCGAGGCGCTCTATGGCGAGCTGTCGCCGGAGGCCACAGCAGAGGCGAGGCTCGCCGCGCTGCTGCACGACGCGCCCGAATATGTCATCGGCGATATGATCTCGCCGTTCAAGTCGGTGATGGGCGGTTCCTACAAGGATTGCGAGCTGCGCTTGCAGCGCGCCATCCATCTTCGTTTCTCGCTGCCGGCGGAACTCACCGCCTCCCTGCTCAAGGACATCAAGCGCGCCGACCAGATCGCCGCCTATTACGAGGCGACGCTGCTGGCCGGCTTTTCGACCGCGGAGGCGACCGAGTATTTCGGGCGACCGCGCGGCTTCTCCGCCGACCGCTTCGACTTCACGCCAAAATCCGTGACCTGGGCGCAAACGGCTTTTCTCAAGCGTTTCAAGACGCTGGAAGCCAGGCGCCAGTCTTCGCAAGCCGTGAATTCAACCACATAGAAGAACGCTAAATTAACCGGCGACCGCGACAGTATTGCGTTCGGTCACGGTCCGAAGGCGTGCTCATGCCCGGCGCACATGTCAAGACTGGTTCGGTCGCCGGCAGGCGAAAAACGGCCGGCATTGGTCCGGTGCGGCGGATCGCCGAAGAATTGCGGGCTCAGAACGAGCGCTTCGCGGCGGCTGTCGAGAACATGTCGCATGGCCTGTGCATGTTCGACGCCGATGAGCGGATGATCATCTGCAACCACAACTACCTCGACATCTTCAGCCTGGACGCCAAGGTGGTGAAGCCCGGCATTCCTTTCTTCGACATCCTGCAGCACAGCGTCGACATCGGCATCGCCTCGCAGAGCGCGAGCGAGCTTTATGCCATCCGCAAGCCGTATATCGACGGCGCCAAGGCTTCGACCTATGAGGAAGTCCTGTCGGACGGGCGCATCATCGTCATTTCGCACCGGCCGATCGCCGTCGGCGGCTGGGTGTCGATCTACGAGGATGTGACCGAGGAGCGGCGCGCCGAGGCGGAACTGAAGGAGCAGCACCGCCGCTTCGACGCCGCGTTGGCCAACATGTCGCAAGGCCTGCTGATGTACAGCGCCGCGGGCCGGCTCATCGTACGCAACCAGCGCTTTCTGGACCTGTGCAACGCCAAGGCGTCGGATTTCGCGCTCGGCATGACGCATCGCCAGATGCTGGACAAACTCATTCGCCTCGGCATCTTCGCGCCGGTCGAAATCGACGTCGAGGTCGGGAAGACGAAGGCCAGCCTGGATGCCGGCCAGTCGCACTCGAGCTACCGCGAGCTGGTCGACGGCCGAACGCTGTTCGTCTTGCGGCGGCCGCTGACCGACGGGGGCTGGGTTGCGACTTTCGAGGACGTCACCGAGCGCCGGCGCGCCGAGGAGCGCATGACGCATCTTGCGCATCACGACACGCTGACCAACCTGCCCAACCGCTCGATGTTTCGCGATCGGCTGGACCAGGCGCTTGGCGAGGCCAAGCCGCTGGCGATCCTCTCGCTCGATCTCGACCGCTTCAAGGCCGTCAACGACACGTTCGGCCACCCGGCCGGAGACTGGCTGCTGCAATGCGTCGCCAAGCGGCTGCAGCATTCCGTGCGCAGCAGCAAGGACGTGGTGGCACGCTTTGGCGGCGACGAGTTCGCCATCATCCAATTCGGCATCGGGAGCGTCGCCGACGCCGAAAAGCTCGCCAAGCGCATCGTCGAGATCGTCGGCAAGCCTTATCGCGACAAGGGGCGCGAAATGCATGTGGGCGTGAGCCTGGGCATCGCGCTCTATCCCGGCGACGGGCACGATGCCGACACGCTGCTCACCAACGCCGACATGGCGCTCTACCGGGGCAAGAGCGAAGGACGCAATGTCTATCGCTTCTTCGAGCCGGGCATGGATGCCCTGATGCGCGAGCGCCGGGCGCTTGAGGCCGAGCTCGAGGCAGCACTCTCCAGGCGCGAGTTCGAGCTCGATTTCCAGCCGATCCTCGACATCGGCTCCGGCAGAATTGTCGGCGCCGAAGCCCTGATGCGGTGGCGCTCGCCGTCGCGCGGCCTGGTGTCGCCGGAGAACTTCATAGCCGTCGCCGAGGAAACCGGATTGATCGTGCAGCTCGGCGACTGGGCGTTGCGCAAGGCCTGTAACGTGGCAGCGAACTGGCCGCCGGACATGCGCATGGCCGTCAATGTCTCGGCCGCGCAGATCAAGAACGGCGGCTTCGCCCGCAGCGTGATCGCGGCGCTTGCCTTTTCCGGCCTGCCGGCCAACCGCCTCGAGCTCGAAATCACCGAAACGGTGATGATGGACGAGAGCGACGCGGTGCTGAAGACGCTGAGCCAGTTGCGCGGTCTCGGCGTGCGCATCGCGCTCGACGATTTCGGCACCGGCTATTCCTCGCTCGGCTACCTCCGGCGTTTCCCCGTCGACAAGATCAAGATCGACCGCTCCTTCACCAGCGATCTCGACAAGCGCGACACGGCGGCGATCGTGCGCACCGTGATCGGGCTCGGCGCCGAGCTCGGCATCACCGTCACCGCCGAGGGTGTGGAGACCGAAGCGCAGCTCGACATGCTTCGCAAGGCCGGCTGCGGCGAAGCCCAAGGCTATCTGATCGGCATGCCGGCCAAGGCCGCCGAGGTGAACCGTCTGCTGCGCGCGCAGGCGCTGCTGCGCCAATCGGGCTGAAGCCGGATTTCCCGACATCAAGCGCGGTCAGTTGAGTGTCCCGATATACTTCTCATGGAAGCTGACATAGCCTGGCTCGACCACCTTGAGGTGCCGCTCGATCAGCCTGTGGAATTGCGGCAGTTGGTGGAAAGGCACGCCGGGATAGGCGTGGTGCTCGGCATGGTAGGGCATGTTCCAGGCAAGCTTGCGCACGAACCAGTTGGTCAACGTCGTGCGGGTGTTTTCCAGCATGTTGGCGACGAAGGGACAACGGCCGTGCTCGGCCAGCAGATAAAGCCGGAGGAACGGCTGGCCAAGCAGCGCCGGCACGATCCAGACATAGAGCAGCACCGATGCCTTGAACCAGACCGCAAGCGCGAACAGGACGACATAGAAGGCGATCATCGCCCGCGCCTCGGCCTTCACCTTCGGCAGGCCCTTTGGCGGCACATAGCTGTCGCGGCAGCGCCCCATTGCGTTGGCGTAGAGCGTCTTGAAATGGCCCCACCATACAGGGAGGCCAGAGACGTGGACGATGTATTGCCGCAATGTCTCGGGCTTCGGAAAGGCGAGCTCCGGATCGTTCTCGGGGTCCTGGGTGAAGCGATGATGGGCGAAGTGGAAGTAGCGGAACCAATCGGCCGGCAGCGCGATCGCCAGGCTGCAGAAGCGCGCGACGATATCGTTCAGCCTCTGCGTTTCGAACGCCGTCCTGTGCACCGTTTCGTGCAGCAGCGTGAACAGGAAGACGATCAGGACGCCTTGCGGCAGCATCAGCACCGGCCAGAACGGCACCTTGGCTGCGATCAGGGCGCCAAGGACGATGATCGCGCCGAGATGGAGCGCGAACTGGACAAGGCCTGGCCCGTCCGATTTGCCGGTCAGCCGGCTACGCTCCTCATTCGTCAGCGAGGCTATCACGGAGCGATGGTCGATGGCTGTGTCGTGGTCGATTGCGTTCATGAAACCACGATACCCAGAAAGAAACCTTTCGAAAAACGAGGATTTCTGCGAAATAGATAAGGTAACCTTATCTTTCGGATTGCCATGGTCGCTCTTCCCTCCTTGCGCGGACTTCAGGCCTTCGAAGCGGCGGCGCGCACAGGCAGCTTCGCGGCGGCGGCGGAGGAACTGTCGATTTCGGCTGCGGCCGTCAGCCAGCTTATCCGTACCGTCGAGGAGCAGATGGGACGAAAGCTGTTCCATCGGGTCAACCGGCGCACGGTGCTGACCGAGGCCGGGGTGGAGATGCTGCCGCGGCTCAGCATGGCCTTCCGCGAGATCGGCAGCGTCGCCCGCGATGTCGGCGGCGATGCGTTCCGGCCAAGGCTCGTCGTTTCGGTGCCACCCTCCATGGCGATGGGCTGGCTTTCCGAGCGCATCGCCCATTTTGTTGCTTCCCACGGCGCCGCCGACATATCGCTGAGAGGAGACGACGACCCGGTACCGTTCGATCATGAATTGATCGACATCCGCCTCTCCTACGGCCCGCACTATCGCGAGCATCCGACCGAGGAGATCGTCAGGGACGCCGTCTATCCCGTCTGCGCGCCGACGCTGGCCGGCGCGACCGGATCCGACGGCCTCGCCGGCCCGCCGCTCATTCACACCGACTGGGGACCGACGGGCGCGTCCTTCCCATCCTGGCGCAACTGGTTCGAGGCGGCGGGAAGCGAGCCCGGCCGCGCGGCACAGCGTGGCCTTTCGGCCAACTCGTCGCGGGCAGCGCTCGATCTTGCCATCTCAGGACTGGGCGTGGCGCTGGCGCAAGGCATCTATTGCGCCCGGGCGCTGGAGGATGGCAAGCTGGTGCGGGCTGCCCCGAAATCCTTGGAACTGCGCCAACCCTATTGCCTCACAATCCCCGAACGCAGCGCGAGGCGCGATATCGTGGCGGCGTTCCGCGAATGGCTGATCGCGGAATGCCGGCGCGCCGTCGGATCGCCGGCTCTCGGCACCCAGTGCTCCGAGGACCGATTTACGGAATTACGATGACAGCACCGCTTTTGTCCTCACTTCGCCTTGCGGCGCAGCACCAGCAATCCTGCCACTACAATCAAGACCATGCCTGAGACAGAAGTCACGCTGGGCGCTATCCCAAAGAACAAAATGTCCCAAACCGTGACAAATACCAAATAGCTGTACTCGAATGTTGAAACGACGGCAGGCGGTGCAGTCTGATAAACCCCTCCCAGCAACATACCATTGATAATCGCAAATCCGGCAAGCAGCGTCAGCACGAGCCAGTCGTTCAGACCGACTTTTGACCAGGCGCCAAAAATGTAGGGATGGGCGTCCGCAAATGTGCCTTGCGGTTGGAGCCAAAGCATCAACACGCTGACAACTGTCCCAGCCAGCAACATGACGATATTCTGTGACAGCGACAGAGCTGCAACGGGGACGTTCTGGCACCTCGCCCGTGTCGTGATATGCGCCAGGGCGTAGGAAGCAGCCCCAACAATTGGAAGCAGTGCCCATGGCGAAAAAGCGTCAGTTCCCGGCTGCAGCAAAACCACGACGCCCGCAAATCCGAGGCAAACCCCCAGCCATCCCAGCGGGCCAACCGGCTCTCTGATCGCATATGCGGACAGCAACGTTATAAAAATAGGAGCGATGTAGTTGGCTGCTCCGACGGTCGATAAGCTTAAGAATGGAAGCGCCGCATAGAAAGCCAACAAGCTGGCCGTAATAAACATAGACCGCAGAAGCGGCCATTTACCCAAGGCGGCCTCCAGGATGCCCCGATGCGCCCCATGCGCCCAAAGGGCTGCAAAGAGCATTGGGACAACCAAGACGCCACGCAGGGAGAATATTTGCCAGAGGGTTAGTTCACCGCTGAAGAGCTTGAAAATGACGTCTTGGACGGAGATTGTGAAGGCCGCTGCGATAATCAGCGAAATACCACGCGCGATGTTTTGTGGTCGGAGTTCAACCGCAGCTGTCAATTTTTCGCCCCTTGCTGAAATCACACGCCTCCAACAATTGCCGCATGGATGACGATTTGATTATGCCTTGCATATTGAACTCACAATTTAGTATTTTTAAATTATGGAGCGCGTACCGATCCACGGAATTGAAGTTTTTCTGGCTGTCGTCCGCGAAGGGTCGATGCGTGCAGCGGCAGATGCCCTCGGCGTGGGCCCGCCCGCCGTTACTCTGCAGCTGAAAGCGCTGGAAGACCGGCTGGGAATTGACTTGTTGGTCCGCACAACCCGCAGCATCGAACTGACGGAGGCCGGAAAGGTCTTGTTCGACGCCGCCGCCCCTGCCCTTCGCGACCTGACTTATGCGGTCAAAAAAGCCAAAGAAATGGCCCGGTCCACAACAGGGACTTTGCGGCTGAGCTTGTCATGGGAGGCCTACGTCACAGTCCTGGCGCCTGTGTTGGGAGATTTCCTCGATGAGCACCCCGGCATCAACCTGAACATTTCGTGGAATGACGAATTGGTGGATATTAATCGCCATGGAATTCATGGCGGTATCCGTTTGGGCGACATGCTCGTCCCAGACATGGTCGCCATCCGCGTCACCTCGCCGGTGAAGTCGGCATTCTTTGCCGCGCCGTCATACCTCCAAACCCAAGGCACCCCTAAACGCCCTCGTGAGCTTCTGCACCATCGATGCATCCGGCAAAGTCAACCTGCATCTGGAAACCTGCGCGAATGGCGGATTTCAGAGGATGGACAAGACAAAGGCATAGACCCAGCAGCGCGACTGATTTTCGATTCCGCTGCGGGCGTCATTCAAGCGGCGCGAGACGGACACGGAATTGGATGGTCCATGCGGGTGTCGGTGGAAGAACATCTCAAGGTCGGTAATCTGCAAACATTCCTTGAGCCATACGCCCAAGACCTGCCACCATTTTACATCTACTACCCTGAGCAAAACAAACGAGTTGAATGCCTCAAACTGCTCGTGGAATTTCTAAGGAAGCGGCTAAGGAAAAGGCTCGAAAGCTGACTTGTTATAGTCGCAGTGAACTGGCCCTGAAAACAGGCAGGCGCCGCATTGCACCCGCTAGCCCAGCCGATCATCGAAAAGATATACGATGACGGCGCACCGGTTTACTTCCGCTTGCCGATCTTTTTCAAAGATGTCCGGCCAGCGCGGCGACCATGTCCTTGCTGCTGGCCACGGGAACGATCTCGAACTCGACCAGATCCGCCCATTCGATGACCCAGCGCTGCAGCACCGTCGCGTCATCGGCTTCCACCAGCATGAAGCAGCGGCTCATGTCACCCGCGATCCAGCTGTGATGCACGACGAGTTCGTCGGGCTTCAGCCGGCCCTTGTCGCGGAAGCGGCGGTAGATTTCCTTGCGGTCCGCGCCGTGGAAGTCCTCGATCACGAAGAACAGCATTTCTTTTCCCTCAGTTCGAACAAACTAGAATTGGAGAGTTGAGGAACTGGGGAATTGAAGAATGGAGCGGCTATCGGAGCCATCCGTCTTCAGTTCATCAGTTCCTCAATTCTTCAATTCCCCAGTTCCTCAATTCCGCTTCTCCGGCCGCTACTTATCCGGCCTCTCCAGGCGTTCCAGGAACCACTGCGTCAGCCGCACCCAGAGCTCGTCCTTCTCGCCGGAATCCTCCCAGCCGTGGTCGAGATTGGGATTGTCGTTGACCTCGATGACGAAGACCCCGTCCTTGGTCTCCTTGAGGTCGACGCCGTAGAGCCCGTCGCCGATGCATTTTGCGGCCTTGACCGCCGTCTCGACGACATGCGGCGGCGTCTGCTTCAGCGTGAATGTCTTGATCCCGCCCTGGTCGGGCTTGCCGCTGGCCTTGTGGTTGACGATCTGCCAGTGCTTCTTCGCCATCAGATAGTGCACGGCAAAAAGCGGCTGGCCGCCGAGCACGCCGACGCGCCAGTCATATTCGGTCGGAATGAATTTCTGCGCGATCAGCAGATCGGAATCTTCCAGCCATTCGGTCGCAAGCTTGGTCAGCTCCGCCATGTTCTCGCATTTCTTGACGCCGCGCGAGAAGGACGAATCCGGAATCTTCAGCACCAGGGGAAAACCTAGCGTCTGCGCCGCCACTTCGAAGTCGGACGTGCCGGCGATCATCACTGTCGGCGGCACCGGCACCTTGTTGTAGGTCATCAGCTCGTTGAGATAGACCTTGTTGGTGCAGCGGATCATCGACAGCGGATCGTCGATCACCGGCATGCCCTCCTGCTGGGCGCGGCGCGCGAAGCGGTAGGTGTGATTGGAGATCGACGTGGTCTCGCGGATGAACAGCGCGTCGTAATTGGCGAGCTTGGCGAGGTCCTTCCTGGTGATCGGCTCGACTTCGACGCCCATCTTCTCGGCGATCCTCGCCCAGTAGCGCAGCGAGGAGATTTCCGACGGCGGCAGTTCCTCATGCGGGTCGACCAGCGTCGCGAATGTATAACGCGCCGGCGTGCGACCCTTGGTGTCGCGCCACTCGCGGTTGGTGTAGGTGTCCAGGCATTGCAGGAAGAACTCTTCCTCGCTCTCGGTCATGCGGGCAAGCGGCAGGAAGCCGATCTTGCGGATCGAGGCCCATTCGGCGCTGTCCTTGATATGGACCTCGAGCGCCGGCGCGCGGAACCAGTCGAACAACAGCTTGGCGAAACGGTCCCAGACTTTCGACGGGCCGATGCCGAAGAAGATCGCGACCTTGGCCGGGAAAGTCCCGCCGAGGTCCTTCCTGCATTTGTTCAAGGCCAGCTCGAGCTCCGGCAGCGCGTGCTCGTAGAGCTTGCGCTCCGACAGGTCGATCATGGTCTCGACGGTCGGGATCACCCTGTGGCCGCGCGAGCCGGCCAGCAGCGAGGCGTAGTAGCCGCGGCTCTGGTAGCCGTAATTGTTCGACAGGTTGATCACCTTCGGCCGCTGGCCGCGGAACAGTGCCGGATGCGCGAGATAGTCGCGGTTGGTGATGATCTTGTGGGGTGTGGCCACCTGATCGATGTCGTTCTGCCTGCCTGTCAGAATAACCCAGGTCATTGTCTCAGCGTTTTCCCAGAGTGATAGCTGCGCGCAGGCCGTCGCGGCCGAACTGCGCCATGTTCATGAAGATGTCGTAAGGCACCGGAATGTTTGCGGCATCGAGGATCGTTTCCTGTCTTTCATCCTCGACCCAGGGATCGTGGATCAGGATATGGTCGCCATCGTCGCCGATGGCCAGCACCCAATGCGGCACCTTCTTGCCGAACATAAGGAAGCCGCTGATCAGCACCACCACCAACTTGCCCTCGGCAAGGGCTTGGCGGATATCGTCGATGCCGAATGGACGGTAGTTGACGGGAATGCCGTAGAGCTCGGCGCGGCGACGGAAATCGACCTGGGCTAGTTCCATCACCCGGCGCTTGTCCTCGCTCCGCACCGACTGCAGGAACAACGCGCCGTAGAAGGAGACGAAGATCTCGGCGGCTAGCCCGCTCTCGTAGCCGGCGACCGCCAGGCCGAAAGGCTCGCAGCCGCCAGGGCCGGACATCATGAAGACCGTGGTCGCCTCGCGCCACAGGCGGATCTCCATGACCGGGTCCGGCACGAAGCCACTGTCGAAATTGGCCATCGCCATCATCAGACAGCACGGGCCGCAGGTGAACTCGCAGGTCTGCTGATAGAACGGCACCTTGGTCGCGGTCGGGGTGTCGCCGCGCAGCGTCTTTTCATAGCGCAGCGCCGTCGCGCCATCCTCGTAATAGTCGGGCTCGCGACCCAGTTTTCGATAGCCGGCCTGCTCGTAGACACGGATGGCGCGATCGTTGTCTTCGCGCACTTCGAGGCGAAGCAGCAGCCGGTCGTGCTCGAAGGCCGCTTCCTCGGCGGCAGCCAGCAGAAGGCGGCCGATGCCAAGCCGGGCGAAGAACGGACCGACGGCGATGGAATAGAGCCGCGCGACGCCGCTTCCCTTGCGAAACAGCACCACGGCATAGCCGGCGACACGGCCCTCATTCTCGGCCACCAGCATCTCGGCGGTTTCACGTTCGATGAATTGGCGGAAAGAGCGGCGCGAGAGCCTGTCGCCCGGAAAAACGGCCTTCTCGATGGCGGCGAGGTCATCGACGTCTGACGCGCGGGCCTTGCGAATCTCGGCAGGCATGCGGGCTTGGGAGAACCTCGATTGGGTTTAAGAAACGGCCCCGGTGGATGCGTTGCGAACACTGACCGAAGCGCCAGCATTCATCAAGCGCTATCGCTCCTTGATTAGGGCCGAATTGTGACTGTTTCCGCCACGGCAGGAAGGGCCAGGCGCTTGAACAGAACTGCCGTTCGAAGGACTGCCGGCGCCGAAAAACGCAGCCGGTTCAGCTCGATATGCCGGCTAGGAGCTGGCCATAGGCGCTCTTTGCGACATCCGACAGCCGCTCCGGCGGCAACGAGCCGACGACGGCGCAGGCATAGCCTTTGTCGAGCCAGTAGACCGCCTGCGGTCCACCCGCCTCGGCCGCATAGGTGCCCTTCGATGTTTGGGCCGATTCGGCGGTGACGAAGAGCGAGATGCGCTCGCCCTTGGCGTCCTCGTAGAGAAGCATCGCCGCCTTGCCTTGCTCACCGGCGGGCAGCAGCCGACCGCCGACCAGCTCGAACCCCTCGGCCGCCAGGTCGGGCGCAACCAGCTTCAGCCCGACACTGTTCGACAGCCAGGTCTGGAGATGGTCCTTGTCGCTCGCCGGGACCTCAACGGCATGGCGCTTCTCAGCGGCGTAGATGACATGGGCGGCGATCGCCTGCTCGGCGAGCTGGTCGTCGTCGCCACCACCACGGGCGATGCTGTCGACGCCGGCGACATAGCCGCCCAAGCCGCCGACAGCGAGCATCACGGCGGCAGCAGCCGACAGCCACCAGCGCGAACGCCAGGCCGGCGCCTTCATGGGCGCGTCGCCAAGCACTGCCTGCCGCAGCCTCGCCGGCACCGGCTCGTCCATCACGCCCGCGAGGGCGGCTCGCATTGCGGCGCGATCGGCGATGTAGCGCGCTGACCTCGCCTTCATCTCGGGATTGGCCTCGAGCCAGGCGTCATAAGCCATGCGCTCCTCACCCGGCAGCTCGCCGTCGAGGGCCATGTGGATATCGCGTTCGGAAAAATCGCGGCGGGTCATTTCTCGACGATCCTTATCGAGCGGCGCCGCGATGTGTCCTCGAGCAGGCCTCGCAATTCCTCGCGGCCGCGCGCGATGCGCGACATCAGCGTGCCGGCCGGCACGCCGAGGATGTTGGCGGCCTCGGCATAGGAAAAGCCCTCGATGGCGACCATCACCAAGGCCGCGCGGCGATCGGGGCTGATCGCCTGCAAGGCATCCAGGATCTCGCGCGAGGCGATGGTCTCGACCTGATCGGCGGGCGCGGACTGGGCCTCACCGGCTTCGAGAGGCAGCATCGCCGCCTCGCCGCGCCGGTTGACCTTGCGCATCTGGTCGATGAACAAGTGATGCATGATCGTAAACAGCCACCTCCGGGGGCTCTCTCCAGTCTGCCAGTTGTCGAGCCGCACAAGCGCCCGCTCCAGGCAATCCTGGACCAGATCGTCGGCGGAATCGCGGTCGCGCAGCAGCGAGCGCGCATAGCGCCGCAGCCGCGGTATTTCGCTCAGGATCGCTGCCTTCTTGTCGTCCATGACCGCTTTGTTTCGAGGTCGCTTTCCATCCCGATAGAACGCGCCTTCCCGGCGCGGTGCAAGCAGTCAGCGCGAAACGGCCGAACCGCTGCGATTACCCAAGCACGAGAATAACGCTGGCGAATGGCGATTTATTCCCGGCTCGAAATCGCGCGAGATTGATTGTTTGATTACGTAACATAGGTATAATAGGTATAATAGGTATGTTACGTATGAGGCACTCCCATGAAGCAATTCACCTTTTCAGACATGAACCGCGCATCGGGCGAGATCCTCGAAACGGCGATGATCGAGCCTGTCGCCCTGACAAAACGCGGCAAGGAGAAACTGGTCATACTTTCGGCCAGGCAATACCGGCAACTCGTTGGTTCGTCTCATGCCGCCTACACGCTCGAGAATGCGCCTGACGCGGTCCACGATGAACTGACGTCGGGATTGGAAGCCATCATAAGAGACGATGGACCGGATGTTTAAGCCCGGCGACCTGCTTCGTTATTACTATCTATGGGCGCGGCAGGCTGACGCCGGTGAAGAATCAGGCCGCAAAGCGCGACCCGTCTGCGTCGTAGTCCGAACGCCGACGACGCCCGCGGCGCTGTACCTGTTTCCACTCACCTCGCAGCAGCCCAGCCCGACCCGCACGTCTATTGCCATCAGTGAGATCGAGTGCCGCAGGGGCGGCCTCGATTTTCCGTCATGGCTGATCCTCGACGAGTACAACCGTGTGCGGACTGACGAAGCTTACGACCTCGTGACGACAAAGCCGATCGGTTCTTTCAGTCCGGCATTCGTTCGCAAGATTGCCGGCCTCATCAAAGAGGCAGCCGAACAGCGCCGCCTGCGCGGCGTTGCGCGGAAATAGCAACAGAGGTCCAGGAAGCCCAAGCCTCTCACCCCGCTTTCGCCGCTCTCGTCAGCAGTCGCTGGTAGAACAGGCCGATGCCGATCAGCACGGCGCCCAGGCCGATGAAGGAGAGCGCGCGCAGCACGCCTTCCAGTTCCGACATGTCGAAGAGGAAGACCTTCACCACCGCGACCGCGATCAGCACGGCGGAGGCGATGCGCAGCACCTGCGATTTCAGCAAGACGCCGGCGGTGAGCAGCGCCACGCCGATGACCAGCCAGAGCGCCGAGTAGGTGTAGGTCTCGAGCTGGCCGAGCCCGCTCCACAAGGCGATGAACTCGCCCTTGAACAGGCGGCGCACCGAGAGCGTGGCATAGGCGAAGGCAAGCAGCGCGGCGATCAGCGCCAGCATCGCCGCGTACCATCGCGGACGCTTGTCGCGGACATAGAGCGCGAGCGCGCCGGCGGCGATGGCAGGCAGCAGATAGGCGAGGAACAGGAGATTGAAGACCGGGATCTTGCCGGTCGACTCGTCCGTCAGCAGCGGGTTCAGCACCACGAAATGCTGAACCGCGATCAAGCCTGCCGACACCACGCCGGCGGCCATCGAGCCATAGCGCAGGACCGAGCTCGGCGAGCGCATGTCGATGGCGACAAGGATCGCGCCGGCGCCGAGCGCGATCAGCGTGTAGATCGCCTGCTCGGCAAGCGTCACCGTGCCGGTGTCGATGACGCCGCCATGCATGGCGTGGCGCACCAGCATGGCGATGGTGAGCAGCGCGAACAGCGCCGAGGCTGCCTCCATGGCAAGGCGCGGCCGGCCGTTGGTGGTGCGGGCAAGCTGCCAGGCGGCGAAGCCGAAGGCGAGCGCCGGCACGCCATAGCCAGGCAGCAGCCAGTTGAAGACCGGCGTGCTCGACAGAAGCGCCGCGCCGACGATGGTCGGATCGAAAGCGACGCGGCCGAGCACAGCGACCGCGGCGCCCACCCCGATCCAGCCCAGCACTGGGTAAGAGCGCCAGCGCGTGGCCAGCGCCGGAATGATCGCGGCGGCGCCGAGCAGCACTGTCGTCCAGCCGGAGCCGAAGGCCATGTGCAGCATCAGCAGGCCGGCGATGCCGGCGCCGGCAAGGGCGAAGGACACGGCCGGGCCGCCACTCAGCGGCGGCTCCTCGGCGCGCGCGATCCACTCGCCGCCGGCGGCGAAGACCAGTGTCAGCAACAGCGCCGGCATCGCGTAGCCGAAATCGCGGTCGATATCGCCGAAGGTGAGCCACAGCGCGGCGAGCACCACCAGCGGTGCAATGACGCCCCAGGCCGCCCAGCAGGCCGCGCGCACCGGAACAGTTGCCGCAAAGCGGCGTGCCGCCCAGAAGCCGGCCGCGAGGAAGATCAGGCCAAGCGCGATGCCGATGCGGAAAGTCAGCGTGTCGGACGACGCCAGGGGTTGAGCGTCCAACCCGACATCGAGCGCATCGGCGCCGATCGTGGCGGGTGGGATGATGCTGAGATAGATCAGCACGGTCGCAATGCCCGCCGCGAAGACCAGCGGAAGCGCGCGCGGCCGGTAGAGCGCCGCCGCGGCCAGCGCGGCCAGGAGGACCGCGCCGTGCAAGGCATCGCCGGCGCTGGCAAAGGCCGGATCGACGGACAGGCCGAGCGCGCTCAAGGCGATGAAGAAGCCGGGCACGATCGAGGGCCAGTCGAAGCCGCGTTCGGCGGCGTCGCGGCCAGTAACCAAGAAAAGGCCGAGCCAGACCAAGGCAAGCACGGCAAGCGTCGCCAGGCTGATGAACAGAACGGCGGCGAGGTTCACCTCCGGCGCGTCGACCATGTAGAGAATGGTCCAGATACCGGTGCCGGCGAAAGCCGCGGCGACCAACGCCTTCCAGTCACGGATGCGGGCGATTGCCGCCGTGGCGGCGAGCACGATCGCCAGATACACGAACAAGGCCCAGGGATTGGGTGCCTCCGAGGCGACCAGCGCCGGCGTGACCATGGCGCCGACGAGGCCGATGCCGGCCAGCGCCAGGCCATGCAGGAGCGAAGCGCCAATGGTCGCAACGCCGATAACGCCGAGCAACGCGAAGGCCGTCGCCGGGCCGATGAAGCCATAGATGCCGTGCGCCGCGTAGACCGTGCCGAACAGGATGAACGCGCCCGCCCCGGTCAGAATCGCGGGGATGTAGGCGCTGGCAGCGCCTTGCACCGGTACCTTGAAGCCGGTGCGGCGGATGAATTCGGCGCCGGCAATCAGCACCAGGCCGAGGATGCCGGCCATGGCGAGGCGCACGCCGGGGCCGAAGATACCGGTCTCGATGGTGTAGCGGATTAGGAACAGGCCGCCCAACGCCAGCGCGATGCCGCCGACCCATACCGCCCAGCGCGTGCCCAGCGCCGTCTCGACATCGCTCTGGCGCGCCGCCTTGGCGGGCGCGGGCGGCTCTGCTCCGGGCGTCTCGGTGGTGGAAACGGGTTGCGCCGGTTCGGACGGCCCGGCGGATTGCGCCGCGGCCGCCTGGGCCTTCGTCCAGGGTCCTGCCGCTGCCTCCGCTTCGGCCGCCTCGTGCTTCGCGGCGATGTCTTCGCCCGCGCCGTCAGCCAACGGCGCGGCAGGCGCCACGGCTGCCTTGGCCTCCTCGGGAAGAGCTCCCTGCGCCGCACCGGCTGTCTTCGGCGCGGACAGCGAAGCGCCCGACTGCACCAGGCCGCGCAGGACGCCGAGCTCGCGCTCGACCAGTGCGATGCGGTTCTGCTGTCGTGAGACGATGACGAAAAGAGCTATGACGGCGGCAATGGCGATCAGGCTGAAAAACATGGTGGTTTCCCTCAAAACCAGACCAGACGTGGCCAACAAATGCGGCAATGAGACGGCTGGTGCAGATCAGCGTCTTGCCGACTAACTAGATCGGGCCGACTAACAAGATCGAGCATGTTTCGGCGCCGATTGCCAGCAACTTGCCGGCTTATCCCATGCCGAGGCTGCCGGCATTGCAGGCGAGATGGCGTAACCTCTGCCGCGAAATACTCGTGCTATTCTCGCGCGAGCGAAGAAATGCCGCGAGGTGACCGATGCCGCAGAAAAGCGCGGGCCTGCTGATCCACAGGCGCATTGCCGGTGTGTTCGAATTCCTGCTCGTCCATCCAGGCGGGCCGTTCTGGGCAAGAAAGGATGAAGGCGCGTGGTCGATCCCGAAGGGGCTGATCGGCGACCAGGAGGATGAGCTCGAAGCCGCCAAACGGGAAGCCGAAGAGGAGCTCGGCGTCGCCGTCGACGGCGATTTCCGGCCGCTCGGCAGCTACAAGCAGCCAGGCGGCAAGATCGTCATCGCGTGGAGTGTCGAAGCGGACATCGATGCGGATGCCATCAGGAGCAACATGTTCAGCATGGAGTGGCCGCCGAAATCGGGACGCATGAAGGAATTCCCCGAGGTGGATCGAGCCGGCTGGTTTTCATTGCCCGAGGCCGGCCTCAAGATACTCAAGGGCCAGCGCGCCATGCTCGACGATTTCCTGGAGCGACGCGGCGCGGATTAAAGCGCGCCGCGCCGAACGGAACAGGCGACGCGCTGAGGCATGTCTTTCTCCCAAACCGCTTCGCACTTTTGGGCGACATGCATCAGGCGCTTGCCTTGCTATCCTGCTTCGCCCGCAATCGCCTTCACCGCCGCATGATGCCTCCGCAGCGCGGCGAGGAAGCCGGCGCGGGCGTCGGGCGGTTCGAGTCCGCGCGGCTCGTAGACATGGCGGGTGAAGAAGAAGCCGCTCAGCCGGAACGCGTCCTCGAGCGATGCCGCGTCGGCGCGCAGGCCTGAGCCGCGCTGCAGGAAGGCCGGCAGCGCCAGCATCTTGTCGTGCCAGGCGGCACCCGCTTCGCGCGACACCGCGCGTCCGGATTTCGGCGAGACATAGGCGAGATCCTGCCTGGTGCCGGTCGCCGCGCATTGGCTGAGGTCGAGGCCGAAGCCCAGTTCATCGAGGATGAGCAGCTCGAAGCGTGCGACCAGCTCGCCCGCCGCATCGGCATCGCCCAGATGGGAGATCATCACGGCAAGCGCCTCATAGAGACCGCCATGGGCGTCGCGCTCCGGCAGGAGCCTGAGATGCGCGGCCATGGTCTGCAGGCCGTAGACGGCGACCGCGCTGTCCATCAGCCGAGCCGCGTTCATCTCGATCGCCTCGGCCTGGAAGACGCCCAGATGCTCGTCGAGCCGTGCCCGCCACAGGAGGTCGACGCGGTTGCCGGGCTGCAGCACCGGCTGCTGCCTGCGCGAGCGCCCTCCCCGCACAAGGCCGAGATGGCGGCCATGCGCGCGCGTCATCACCTCGAGGATGGCGCTGGTTTCGCCATGCTTGCGGGTGCCGAGAACGATTCCCTCGTCGCGCCATTCCATGGAAGGGAGCTATTCACCCGTTGCGCGATGAAATCAAGATAAGGCCAAGGGCCGGCCGATCTGCCGCCCGCAAATGATTGCGGCGCCCGAAATCAAGGGCGCCACAACTATTGCATAACAATCTCAGCCTCCCTTGCCGATCCAGACGCGGCGCAGCAGGCGCAGCAGCGTGGCGCGCTCACTCCTTGTCAGGTCGAGAAGAACCCTCTCCTCATGTCTCAGCGCCTGCTGGCGCCATTTCGGCATGGCATTGCGCGCTTCGGCCGTCAGGAACAGGATCTGCACCCGCTTGTCCTCCGCATGGCCGCGGCGCTCGATCAGCCCGCGGTTAGCCAGTTCCGCAATCAACGGCGCCATGTTGGCGCTTTTGATGCCGAGCAAGCGGCCAAGATCGGCGGAACTGATGCCGGGATTCTCATCCACCGTCGCCAGCATCGCAAAGGTCGTCGGACGCAGCGGCACTTCGGCGAACTCAACCTCGAAATCGTTGAGCATGACGACCGAGGCACGGCGCAGATTATAACCAACCAATGTGTCGAGGGCGCGTCTCTCGGCTGTGGATTTTTCCCGACTCTCAATCTTTTCCATGCGTTACCGTTTCGCCGCGAGGGTGCTCCCCGTCAAGAAAAAAGACTATGACAGATAGCAATAACATGCTATGTGCCATAGCAATAATGCTATCTGACATAGCGAATTGGCGCAAGGCAGGGAGGAGCCGGCAGTGCAGCATTCAGCGATTTCCCCCGGCCTTTTCTGCAAATCGAAAGCGGGCGTCGCTCGCCCGCTTACGCGCGCCGAATTGGCAACGAACGCGTTCCCGCAGTCAAAGCGGATGAACGGACAGACTGTACGGGAAAAAGCCAAATGACTTCTGCCATCGAGACTGTCGCCTTCGACGTGGAAAGCGGTATCGCCTGGGTACGTTTCAACCGGCCGGAAAAGCGCAATTGCATGAGCCCGGCTCTCAACCGCCGCATGATGGAGGTTTTGGACGAGTTGGAGTTCCGCGACGATGTTGGCGTTCTGGTGCTTTCGGGCGAAGGAAGCGCCTGGTCGGCTGGAATGGACCTCAAGGAATATTTCCGCGAGACCGAAGCCAAGGGGTTTGGCGCGGTGCGCCGCGCTCAGGCCGAGGCCTATGGCTGGTGGCGTCGCCTGCGCTGGTACCAGAAGCCAACCATTGCAATGGTCAATGGCTGGTGCTTTGGCGGCGGCTATGGTCCGCTCTTTGCCTGCGATCTCGCCTTCGCCGCTGACGAAGCCCAGTTCGCTCTTTCCGAGATCAATTGGGGTATCCTGCCCGGCGGCGGGGCGACCAAGGTGGTCGTCGAGTTGCTGTCGATGCGCGACGCGATGTATCACGCACTGACCGGCGAATTGATCGGCGGCAAGAAGGCGGCCGAATGGAAGCTTGTCAATGAGAGCCTGCCTGCGGCAGATCTGAAGGCGCGCGTGAGTGCGGTGGCAAAAATGCTGCTGAACAAGAATCCGGTTGCGCTCAAGGCGACGAAGGACGCCATCCGCCGCGTTGCCGAGATGACCTATGACAATGCCGAGGACTATCTTGTGCGGGCTCAGGAAGCGGCGAACTTCCACGACAATAACGGCCGCAAGGAAGGCATTCGGCAGTTCATCGACGAGAAGAGCTACAAGCCGGGGCTAGGCGCCTATGACAGGAGCCAGGCACCCAAGCAGGACTGACCGGCACTGGGGAGGAGATGCCGATGCCGCACTGGACGACCCCGGATCCCGTGGCGCTTTACGCCCGGTCGCAACCCGACCGCCTTGCCTGCGTCGATCTGGCGACGGACCGCCGCTGGACCTATGCGGCGCTGGATGCGGCGATCCAGAGCGCCATCACGGTCCTGACCGACGGATACGGCCTCACGGCGGGACAGCGGATCGCAGCGATCGCGCGCAACAGCGCGGACCTTTTGATCCTGCAGCAGGCAGCCATGCGGATCGGCGCGATCTTCGTGCCGGTCAACTGGCGGCTCTCATCGGCAGAGCAGCTGGCCGTCCTCGACGATTGCGAGCCGGCCCTGCTCGTCCGCGACGAAACAGCGCCATGGCAGGCGCCGCGGCAAGGTTGCGCCACCGTCGGCGCCTTTGCTGCCGACATCGTCGCGGCACCGCCAGCGCCTCGCCGTGCCCTGCCCTCGGTCGATGCGACGTCGATCATCCTTTACACATCCGGCACGTCGGGACGCTCCAAAGGGGTCATCCTCACCGAGCGGAACGCGCTCGCAACGGCGATCAACTTCGGCGTGCTGGGGCGGGTAGGCAATCGCAGCGTCTTTCTGTGCGATACTCCGATGTTTCACGTGATCGGGCTGATCACCAGCTTGCGGCCGCCCTTGCTGCAAGGGGCGACGGTGCTGATTTCCCCCGGCTTCGATGCCGGTGTGACGAACAGGCGCCTCGCCGACCCCGAACTCGGGGTGACGCACTATTTCTGCGTGCCGCAAATGGCGAAAATGCTGAGGGAGCAAGCGGATTTCGCCCCCTCCCGCTGGACGTCGCTCACCGCGCTATTCACCGGCGGCGCGCCAAATCCGGCCGCCAACATCCGCTGGTGGCTCGATCAGGGCATCCTGATGGTCGACGGCTACGGCATGACGGAAGCAGGTACGGTTCTCGGCATGCCGATCGACCCGCAGGTGATCGCCGCGAAAGCAGGATCGGCAGGACTGGCGGCCCCCATGCTTTCGATGCGCCTTGTTGGCGCTGACGAACGCGATGTGGCACCGGGCGAGCCGGGCGAACTCTGGATCGCGGGTCCAAACGTCACCCCGGGCTATTGGAACCGCGCCAACGAGACGGCGAACGCCTTCAGCGCCGATGGCTGGTTTCGCACTGGCGATATCGGCCGCATGGACGAGGACGGTTTCGTCACCCTCATCGACCGTCGCAAGGACATGTTCATCTCAGGTGGCGAAAATGTCTACCCGGCCGAAGCAGAGGCAGCCTTGCTCGATCATCCCGACATTGCCGAGGTTGCGGTGATCGGCGTAGCCGACGCGCAGTGGGGTGAGGTCGGCCGCGCCTATGTGGTGATGAAGCCGGGCCGTCCCCTCGATGCGATGGCGCTTGCCAGCCACTGCGCCGCGCGCATCGCCCGTTACAAGGTGCCCAAGACCTTCTGTCCGTTGGACGCCCTGCCACGCACGGCCTCGGGCAAGATCCAGAAGCATGTGCTGCGGGCGCGGGAAGAAGCAGGGTCAGACGCTTTCATCTGACGCACGCCGTGCATGCTGTCCTCAAGCCCGGCGCCCGTGATCCGCCAGCACCTCGCCGATCACTTGGCGCTGCCTTTCCACCTCGGCCTGGTTGGTGTCGCCAAGATGAAATGTGCGGTTGTCCCAGCCGCCGAAAGCGACCGGGCTGACCGGCAGATGCCTCCATTCAGGGGACTGCGTATCGACCAGCCGGCGCACGAGATCGCCATCTATGGTCGGTTGCGGGTCATCCATGTCGTTATCCCAAAGCCGCTTCGCGCTTTTGGGCGACAGGCATCAATGCGGGAACTCCAGCCCCATCTCGCGGTAGCGCTCCGGGTCGTCGCCCCAGTTCTCGCGCACCTTCACGAACAGGAAGAGGTGCACCTTCTGTTCGAGGATCTCGGCGATCTCTCCCCGCGCGGCCTGGCCGATGGCGCGGATCGTCTCGCCCTTGTGGCCGAGCACGATCTTCTTCTGGCTGTCGCGCTCGACATAGATGACCTGCTCGATGCGCACCGAGCCGTCCTTCTTCTCTTCCCACTTCTCCGTCTCGATATGCGAGGAATAGGGAAGCTCCTGATGCAGTCTCAAATAGAGCTTTTCGCGCGTGATCTCGGCTGCGAGCTGGCGCATCGGCAGGTCGGAAATCTGGTCTTCCGGATAATACCAGGGACCGGGTGGAAGCGTCTCGGCGAGATAGTCGAGCAGGTCCTTGCAACCGGAACCGGTGAGCGCGGAGACCATGAAGGTGCGCTTGAACGGCACGCGTTCGTTCGCGGTCGCGGCCAGCGCAAGAAGCGTTTCCGGCTTGACGCGATCGACCTTGTTGAGGACCAGAAGCATCGGCTGCCGGACGTCCTTCAGCCGGTCGAGTATGGCATCGGCGTCGCCCTTGATGCCGCGCTCGGCATCGATCAAAAGCACGACGACATCGGCATCCTTGGCGCCGCCCCAGGCGGTCGTCACCATCGCGGTGTCCAGCCGCCGTTTCGGCTTGAAGATGCCGGGCGTGTCGACGAAGACGATCTGCGCGTTGTCATGCGTGGCGATGCCGCGCACGATGGCGCGGGTGGTCTGCACTTTGTGGGTGACGATCGACACCTTGGCGCCGACCAGTTGGTTGACCAGCGTCGACTTGCCGGCATTGGGCGCGCCGATCAGCGCGACGAAGCCGGAACGCGTCGCGGGAGCTTCAGAGGTTTCCGTTTCTGTCATGCCGCGCTCCATACGCCCTCGCGCAGCAAAAGGGTAGCCGCCGCGGCCTGCTCGGCCTCGCGCTTGGAGCGGCCGTTGCCGGTCGCGGGAGCGAAAGCGCCGACCTTGACGCTGACCGTGAACAGCGGGTCGTGGTCCGGCCCCTCGCGGCCGTCGATGCGATAGGCCGGTACGGCGCCGGCGGCCGCCTGGTGCGCCCATTCCTGCAATTCGGTCTTGGCGTCGCGGCGGGCAGCGCCGATCGCCTGCGAGCGCGGCTGCCAGTAGCGGTGGATGAACGCACGGGCAGCCTCAAGGCCACCATCCAGGTAAAGCACGGCAATCAGCGATTCCAGCGCATCGGCGCGCAGATTGGTGCGCTTGCGCCCCTCGAGGTTGCGCACGTCTGAACCGGCGCGGACGAGTTCCGGCAGGCCGATCTGTTCGGAGATTTCCGAGAGCGCCTCGGCGTTGACCAACGCGTTGAGACGCAGCGACAGCTCGCCCTCGGCGGCATCGGGAAAGGCCGCGAGCAGCATGTCGGCCACGACAAGGCCAAGAACGCGGTCGCCCAGGAATTCGAAACGCTCATAGTCGACGCCGGCATGGGTCGAACGGGCGCTGGCATGGGTCAGCGCCCGCTGCAGGCGCTGGCGGTCGGCGAAGACATGGCCGGTCCGCTCGACAAGCGCTTCGGCGAGGGCATCGGCGGTCAAACGCTTGCTGGCCGCCATCGCTCTAGTGGACGAAATGGAACAAGCGCCCGGCGCGCATCAGCGACGGCCACTTCCAGATCTCGAGCGGGCTCGCCTTGCCGGCGATCGAGAAGAAGATGAGGTTGGCGCGACCGACAAGGTTCTCGGCCGGCACATAGCCGACGGCGAAGCGGCTGTCGGACGAATTGTCGCGATTGTCGCCCATCATGAAATAGTGCCCAGCCGGCACGACGAATTCGCGCGTGTTGTCGCCGATCGAATCGGAATTGATGTCGAGCGTGTCGTAGCTGACGCCGTTCGGCAGCGTTTCACGATAGACGTCGATCGGCCGGTTTTCCTCGGTGACATCGGGATTGTCGATCTGACCGGTCTTCACGCGCGGCACGCCGACGTCGTTGATGAAAAGCTGGCCGTTCTTCACCTGGATCTTGTCGCCGGGCAGGCCGACGACGCGCTTGATGTAGTCGACCGAAGGATCCGGCGGGAACTTGAACACCACCACGTCGCCGCGCGTGGGCTCCGAGCCCCAGATACGGCCGGAGAAGAGATCGGGACCGAATGGCAGCGAGTAGCGCGAATAGCCATAAGCCCATTTGGTGACGAAGAGATAGTCGCCTTCGAGCAGCGTCGGCCGCATCGAGCCCGACGGGATGGAGAAGGGCTGGAAGAGCAGCGTGCGAATGACGAGCGCGAGCAGCAGAGCCTGGATGATGACGGAGAAGGTTTCACCAAGCCCGCCGGATTTCTTCTGCGATTTTTCAGCCACGCTCATGTCGTCCTCGATTGTGCGATGTTTGTATAGAGTCTCGGCGGGCGCTGGGCAACGTCATGCCGCTCGTGGTCAGATGGAATCAATGTGGCGCTTGTTCGGCGGGCACCGCCTCGATGATCACAAAGGCTTGAGCAAGCGGAAAATCGTCGGTGATGGTGAGATGGATGAGCGCGCGGTGGCCTTTCGGCAGGATTTTCTCCAGCCTGGCCGCGGCGCCGCCGGTCAGCGCCATTGTCGGCGCGCCGCTCGGCAGGTTGACCACGCCCATGTCGCGCCAGAACACGCCCTCGGCCATGCCGGTGCCCAACGCCTTGGCGCAGGCCTCCTTGGCGGCGAAGCGCTTGGCATAGGAGGCGGCGCGGGCGGCGCGTCTTTCCGACTTGGCCTGTTCGACCTCGGTATAGATGCGCTGGACGAAGCGCTGGCCGTGCCGCTCAAGCGATTTTTCAATGCGTCTGATGTCGATCAGGTCGCTGCCGATGCCGATGATCATTCCGCCGGCACTTCCCGTCCGCCCTGCCGCGCCTTCTTCTCCGCGCGCTCGGCCATGCGCTTCCTGCGCTGCTCGCGAAACACGGTCATGCCCCAGCGCGTGATGGCGTAGAACACCAGCCCGAAGACGAGGCCGAGCGGCACCGCGCCGATCAGCATCGGCTCCAGAACCGGGTGCCAGAGCTTCGCGAAGGAAAGCTTGTGCATCATTTCGCCCAGATGCTCGGGCGGGCCGTGCTTCGGCAGGTGCTCATGCAGGATCAGTTTGCCGGTTTCCCAGGACGCCCCCCACAAAAGCGGGAAGGTCAGCGGATTGCCGAAGAACACGGCGCCAAGTGCGGCCGCGACCAGGTTGCCGGCGATGATCCAGCACAGCACGGCGGCGACGATGAAGTGGAAACCAAGCGGGAAGAAGGAGGCAAAGACGCCCGCGGCGACGCCGGCGGCGACGGAATGCGGCGTCGCCTTCAGCCGCAGGATGCGCTTGGAGAAATACTGCACGGAACGCGAGAACGAGCGGCGCGGCCATAGATAAGTACGCACCCGCTCCAGGAGGCCATCAGGCTCTCGGCGTCGAAAAAGCACTCTCTTCCAGTTCCCGGTCCAACACGCGCTGCCCCTGCCCACCGGGACGCGCCAACATATCTTGCGCTTCGATGGCGCAGAAAGGCAACAAGACTCTGATATAGCGACGACCAGGCCGCGCAACAACGAAACGCCGCCGCGATGGTCTGCCGCAGGCTGTAACAACCACGTCATTCTGGCGAAACTGAGGAAAACAACCAGGATGCGGAGCCGATGATCACCATTCGACCGGCGCAGGCCGAGGACGCCGAGGTACTTCCGCAGATCGAGCAGTCGGCCGGGGAAGCGTTCCGCGCCATTCCCGAACTGGCATGGCTCGCCGACGGCGACAATGTCAGCGTCGAGCGGCACTGCGCGCTGATCGCCGCGGGAGCATGCTGGGTCGCCGCCGACGGGAAGGACCGGCCGGTCGGCTTCCTGAGCGCCGGGATCGAGGGCGATGTGCTGCACATCTGGGAATTGGACGTGAGCCTCGACCGGCAGGGCCAAGGCATCGGCCGCGCGCTGCTTGAACGGGCGGTCGCGGACGCCAGGTGGCGCGGACTGGCGGCGGTGACGCTGACCACGTTTCGCTCCGTTCCCTGGAACGCGCCCTTCTATCGCAAGCTCGGATTTCGCGCCCTGGAAGGCGTCGAGATCGACGGACGGCTGGCCGGCCTGCTCGCCGACGAGGCCGAGCACGGCATGCCCTCGGACCAGCGCTGCGCCATGCGGCTCGACCTCAGGTAAGCCGATACTCGCTGACCTCGACCAGATTGTCGTCGGGATCGCGGAAATAAACCGACATCATCGGGCCGCGCGCGCCGGTGCGCTCGACCGGACCGACTTCGACCGCCACGCCATTGGCTTGGAGGCTGGCCTGGACCTCGGCAAGCGGCACCGCCGCCACGAGGCAGAAATCGCCGGAACCCGGCGTCGGCGTCCTTGCCTTTGGCTCGAATGTGCGTCCGACTTCGTGCAGGTTGATTTTCTGCGGACCGAACAGAAGCGCGGTCGGCCGGTTCGGCTCATCGAGACGCCGCATGCCAAGCACCCGCCCGTAGAAGTCGCAGGCCGCTTCCACCGAGCGGACCGTCAGCACGAAATGGTCGATGCCTGTTATCATCGCGATCTCGACATACGCCGCTGGCGAGGAGATTCAAGCCGCGCGCTCAAGCGCTTGTTTTTGCACGTCACGACGTCAGATGTTGCGGCTACCAGGCTTAACGGCCGGAATGGCGGCGAGTTCCGGCGGCAAGCGGTCTGCGGGATAGGCCGGCACTTCATATTCGGCAAGCGCGATCAGCGGCACGCCGACATCGGTCTTGCCGGCGGAGCGGTCGATGATGCAAGCGGCCGCCACCACCTCGGCGCCAAGCTCGCGCAGGCAGTCGATGGTCTCGCGGATCGACAGGCCGGTGGTGACGATGTCCTCGACGATGACGACGCGCGAGCCTTCGGCGATCTCGAAGCGGCGGAGCCTGAATTCGCCGCCCTCCCGCTCGACCCAGATGGCCGGCGCGCCGAGATGACGCGAAGTTTCATAGGCCGGGATCAGGCCGCCGATCGCCGGGCCGACGACGTAGTCGATGCGTCCCGGCACCGCCTTGCGGATCTTTTGCGCGAGCGCCTTGCACAGGCGCTCGGTCTTGTCGGCATGCATGAAGACCCGCGCCTTCTGCAGGAAGACCGGACTGCGCAGGCCGGACGTCAGGATGAAATGACCTTCGAGAACGGCGCCAGCCTCGCGGAAAATGCCCAGCACTTCGTCGGTATTCATTGTTTGCTCCCCTGCTCATGGCGGGTGGTGAATGGTGAATGGTAGTGAGAGCATCTTCCATTCACTATTCACTATTCACTATTCACTATTCACTATTCACCACTCACCCATTCACACGCCGCGCATCGCTGACGCTCGAATTGTCCTTCAGCTGCGACAGCAGCCGGTTGAGATGCTTCAGGTCCCAGACCTCGAGGTCAATCAGCATCTCGGTGAAATCGGGCGCCGTGCGTATCATCGACAGCGTGTGGATGTTGGCGTCGTTGGACGCGACGACCTGAGCGATGTCGGCCAGCGAACCCGGCGCATTGATGGCGGTGACCGAGATGCGCGCCGGGAAACGTTCCTTGGTGCGTTCGTCGATATCCCAGCGCACGTCGATCCAGCGCTCGGGCTGATCGTCAAAGGCCTGCAGCGCCGGCGACTGGATCGGATAGATGGTGATGCCGGTTCCCGGCTGGATGATGCCGACGATGCGGTCGCCGGGCACCGCACCTTCCGGCGCGAAACGCACCGGCAGGTCGCCACGCACGCCGCGGATCGGCACAGCGCCATCTCGCGGCTGGTCCTTGTCCTTGCGCGCGGCCCGAGTGCCGGGCATCTGGAACAGCATGCCGGCGGCGTTGCGGATCTTCGACCAGCCCTCCTCGCGCTGCTTGGGCGGCGCGACGGTGACACGCTCGTCCTTATAGTCGGGGAAGACCGCTTTCATGACATCGGTGGAGCTCAGCTCGCCGCGACCGACCGAGGCCAACACGTCCTCGATATCCTTGCGCGCCAGCCGGTGCAGCACCGGCTTCAGGCTCTCCTTGGTGAAAGTCTTGCCGGCGCGCTCGAAGGCGCGCTCCAGGATGCGGGCGCCGAGGCCGGAATATTGCTTGCGGATCGCATTCTTGGTGGCGCGGCGGATGGCGGCCCGCGCCTTGCCGGTGACCACGACCGATTCCCAGGCGGCGGGCGGCACCTGCGCCTTGGAGCGGATGATCTCGACCTCGTCGCCATTCTTCAGTTCCGTCATCAGCGGCATGATGCGGCCATTGACCTTGGCGCCGACGCAGGTGTCGCCGACATCGGTGTGGACGGCATAGGCGAAGTCGATCGGCGTGGCGCCGCGCGGAAGCGCGATCAGCATGCCCTTGGGCGTGAAGCAGAACACCTGGTCCTGGAACAGCTCCAGCTTGGTGTTCTCGAGGAAATCCTCCGGATTGTCGCCTTCGGCCAGTTGCTCGATGGTGCGCCGCAGCCAGGCATAGGCGTTGGTTTCCCTGGAGATCGCATGGGCGGCGCCATTCATCTTGCCGCCGCTGTCCTTGTAGATCGAATGCGCGGCGACGCCATATTCGGCGATCTTGTTCATCTCCCTGGTGCGGATCTGCAATTCGACGCGCTGGCGCGACGGCCCGACGATGGTGGTGTGGATGGACCGGTAGTCGTTCTGCTTCGGCGTCGAGATGTAATCCTTGAAGCGGCCGGGCACCATCGACCAGGTGGTGTGGATGGCGCCAAGCGCGCGGTAGCAGTCGTCGACCGAATCGACGACGACGCGGAAGCCGAAGATGTCGGAGAGCTGCTCGAAGGAGAGCGCCTTGGCCTCCATCTTGCGGAACACCGACCACGGCTTCTTCTGCCGGCTCTTCACGCTCGCCTTGATAGCGTGTTTGTCGAACAGGCCCGACAGCGCCGTCTCGATCTCCTGCAGGACGCCCTTGTTGCGCTCGAAAATCTCGGCGAGCCTCGCGGTGACAGCGCGATAAGCCTCCGGATTGATGTAGCGGAAGGCGATTTCCTCCAGTTCCTCGCGCATGCCTTGCATGCCCATGCGCCCGGCCAGAGGCGCATAGATGTCCATCGTCTCCTCGGCGATGCGCAGGCGCTTGGCCTCCGGCATATGGTCGAGGGTGCGCATGTTGTGCAGGCGGTCGGCGAGCTTGACGAGCAGGACGCGGACGTCCTCGGAGATTGCGAGCAGCAGCTTGCGCAGGTTCTCCGCCTGCTCGGCCTTCTTCGAGACCAGATCGAGCTTCTTCAGCTTGGTGAGCCCCTCGACCAGCTTGCCCATCTCGGGGCCGAAGAGCTCGTCGATCTCGGCCCTGGTCGCGGTCGTGTCCTCGATCGTGTCATGCAACAACGCGACGGCAATGGTCGCCTCGTCCATATGCATGTCGGTGAGGATGGCGGCGACTTCGAGCGGATGCGAGAAATAGGGATCGCCCGAGGCGCGCTTCTGGTGGCCATGCTTCTGCATGGCATAGACGTAAGCCTTGTTGAGCAGCGCTTCGTTGACGTCAGGCTTGTAGCGCTGGACGCGCTCGACAAGCTCATACTGACGCATCATGGGCGGGATCTCGCGGTGCTGAAATGATTGATGCGCCGCACTGGTGTGCGACGCATCTCATAGATAGCCACGAAACCTAAGATACGGAAGTCCTGGATGGTTGATCCAACCGGGACAAAAGCTCTTAGTAGTCGTCGCTCTTTTCCGGCGGCACCAGACCTTCGATGCCGGCGAGCAGGTCTTCCTCGCTCATGCGGTCGAAAGTGATGTTTTCCTCGGCGTCGTCCGTGTCGGCTGCAACAGCGGTCGCGCCGGTCTGGTCGGCGATCGCCTCGCCCTCGGCTTCCGGCTCGTCGACCTCGACATGCTTCTGCAGAGAGTGGATCAGGTCTTCCTTGAGGTCGTCGGGAGAAAGCGTCTCGTCGGCGATCTCGCGCAGCGCGATGACCGGGTTCTTGTCATTGTCGCGCGGAACGGTGATCTGCGCGCCCTGGCTGATCTGGCGGGCGCGATGGCCGGCGAGCAGCACGAGTTCAAAACGGTTGTCGACCTTGTCGATGCAATCTTCAACGGTTACGCGGGCCATGGACTGCCCCTTTCATGCGATGGATTTGATGGAAAGCTGGCGCGCTCCATAACGCGGGCGCGGCCGAAATACAAGCTTTATGGCGGCGGCGTCAGCTTTGCGGGCCTTTGCCCGGCTCATCATCTCGCCACGCCATGATGCGGCTCACATAGTCGCGATCACAATTGCTTGCAATGCAGCGGCCTGCCCTTGGATATCCACAAATTGCGCGTTATCTCGGATGTGACGGCACCGAGGCCCATTTTGTCGGACCTATTCGTCAAACACTTTTAGACGACAGAAATTTTCGAAAGGGATGTTTTTCAATGTTCGATCCCCGTGAAAAGATCGCTCTTTTCATCGACGGCGCCAATCTGTACGCCACTTCCCGCGCGCTGGGCTTCGACATCGACTACCGCAAGCTCCTGTCGAGCTTCCAGAAGCGCGGCTACCTGCTGCGCGCCTACTATTACACCGCGCTGGTCGAGGATCAGGAATATTCATCGATCCGGCCGCTGATCGACTGGCTCGACTATAACGGCTTCAAGGTGGTGACGAAGCCCGCCAAGGAATTCACCGACTCGACCGGCCGCCGCAAGATCAAGGGCAATATGGACATCGAGCTCACCGTCGATGCGCTGGAGCTCGCCGATGTCGTCGACCACTATGTGATCTTTTCCGGCGACGGCGACTTCCGCACGCTGGTCGAAGCGCTGCAGCGACGCGGCCGCAAGGTGTCGATCATCTCGACCATGGCCTCGCAGCCGCCGATGATCTCCGACGACCTGCGCCGCCAGGCCGATCATTTCATCGACCTGATGACGCTGAAGAGCGAAATCGGCCGCGACCCATCCGAGCGGCCCGCGCGCCGGCCGGAGCCCGCCGAAGTCGACGAGGACGATTATTGACAGGCGGCGGCCTTGAGCGCCGCGCCCTCCCCCGAACCCAGCCATGACTGCCCGCTCTGCCCGCGGCTGCATGATTTCATCGCCGCCTGGCGCGAGCGCGAGCCCGGCTGGTTCAACGCGCCGGTGCCAACCTTCCTGCCGCCGGAGGGTGAAGATTCGGTCCGCCTGTTGATCGTCGGGCTGGCGCCCGGCCTGCGCGGGGCCAACCGCACGGGACGCCCCTTCACCGGCGACTATGCCGGCGACCTGCTCTACGGCACGATGATCGCGCACGGCTTGGCGCGCGGCGAGTTCAAGGCAAGGCCGGATGACGGGCTCGCGCTTGTCGGCACCGCCATCACCAATGCGGTGCGCTGCGTGCCGCCGGAGAACAAGCCGGTGGGCGCCGAGATCGCCACCTGCCGGACTTTTCTAAAACCGACGATCGCGCGCTTCCCCAATCTCAGCGCCATACTGACGCTGGGCTCGATCGCGCACCAGTCGACGGTGCGGGCACTCGGCGAGCGCGTCGCGGCCATTCCATTCCGCCATGGCGGCCGGCAGCAGGCCGGTGGTATCGCGCTGTTTTCGAGCTATCACTGCTCGCGATACAACACCAACACCGGCGTGCTGACGGAAGAAATGTTCGTCAATGTGTTCAAGGAGATCGCGGCGTTCCTGAAGAACTAGAGTCAGGCGCAGCGCCAAACAGTTCGCTCAGCCTCGCCGGTCCCCCCTTCAACACGTTCAGGTCTACATCGCCGTCGATGCCGTCGACGCGGCCGGTATCGAGATATTGCCAATAGACCCAATCCTCCTCTTTCGGCGGCATTGCCAGCGAGCGCAGCCAGCGTTCGCGAACCGCTATATGAGCGGAATAGGCCGGCGCCGCCTCGTCGGTGATGTAGATGATGGCCGGCTTGCCAAAGGCCGCCTCGACCGGGGCCAGGAATGCAACGAGTTCCGCGTTCAGCTCAGCGGGTGACGGGCGTCGCGGGCAATTGCCATGGAACTCGATATCGACGACCGGCGGCAAAAGCTGCTCGCCGCTCGGCACGGCCGAGATGAAGTTCTTCGCCTGGTCGGCGCCCGGGCGGCAGAAGGTGAAGAAGTGATAGGCGCCGACCGCGAGCCCGGCGGCGCGCGCCTCACGCAGATTAGTCGCAAAGGTATCATCGACATGGTCGCCGCCTTCGGTCGCCTTGATGATGGCGAAGGTCACATCGTCGGCTGCAACGCGCTGCCAGTCGATCTTGCCCTGATGGTGCGAAACGTCGACGCCTCTTATGGGGAACTTGGCACGATCCGGTGGAAAGGCGCGGGGCCGCAAAAAGCTCTCTATCCCGACCGCAAGCGCCAGAAAGACGAAAGCCAGAGCCAGGACAATCAGCCGGTTCCTCAAGCCTTGGCCCCCTGCTCGCCTTGCCTGGATCTATCACCGATAGTCTTTAACCGCGCTCCTTCAGCAGCCGGCCCTTCTCGCGCGACCAGTCGCGCTGCTTTTCGGTTTCGCGCTTGTCGTGCAGCTTCTTGCCGCGGGCAACGGCGAGCAGCAGCTTGGCGCGGCCGCGGTCGTTGAAATAGATCTTCAGCGGCACCAGCGTCATGCCTTCGCGCTCGACGCTTTGCGAGAGCTTGGCCATCTCGCGCTTGGAGACCAGCAATTTGCGGCGCCGGCGCGGCTCGTGGTTGAAGCGGTTGGCCTGCAGATATTCCGGCAGGTAGGAATTGATCAGCCAGATCTCGCCGCCTTCAGCCGAGGCGTAGCTCTCCTGGATGTTGGCCTGGCCCTGGCGCAGCGACTTGACCTCGGTGCCGGTCAGCACCAAGCCGGTCTCGATCGTGTCGAGCACCTCGTAGGAAAAGCGCGCCTTGCGGTTCTCGGCGACCGTCCTGTTGTTGGGGTCGGCTTTCTTGACTTGATTCATAACGTCCAGAGTCCGTTTCGAAACTCGCTCCTGCGAGTCAGATGATGGCGTCATCGAGAACCGGAGCGGAGCGTACATATAGTACGTGAGCACCGGAAGCGCAGGTGGCGCCTTCAGATGGCCGCAGGAGTAGAGTTTCCAAACGGGCTCGCTAATTAATCAAGCCGGCGTGCTTGAGCGCCGCGTCGATCTTTTCCGCGGTCGAAGCCTCGACCGTCACAAGCGGCGAACGCACCACGTTCTCGACCTTGCCCAGCTTCGACAACGCGTATTTCGACCCGGAAACGCCGGGCTCCATGAAGATCGCCTTGTGCAACGGCAGCAGCCGGTCCTGCAGTTCGAGCGCCTTGGCGCTGTCGCCGGAAAGCGTGGCTTCCTGGAATTCGGAACAGAGGCGCGGCGCGACATTCGAGGTGACCGAAATACAGCCGACACCGCCATGCGCGTTGAAGCCGAGCGCGGAAGCATCCTCGCCGGAAAGCTGGATGAAATCCTTGCCGCAGGTCATGCGCTGCTCGGAGACGCGCTCGACCTTGCCGGTCGCGTCCTTGACGCCGGCAATGTTCTTGAAGTCGTGGCGCAGCCTGCCCATCGTCTCCGGCGTCATGTCGATGACCGAACGCGGCGGGATGTTGTAGATGATGATCGGCAGCCTGGTCGCCCTGGCGACGGCGGCAAAATGCTCGTAGAGGCCGCGCTGGGTGGGCTTGTTGTAGTAAGGCGTGACGACAAGGGCGGCATCGGCGCCGGCCTTTTCGGCGTATTGCACCAGCCCGACGGCTTCCTCGGTGTTGTTGGAGCCCGCGCCGGCCACGACCGGCACCCTGCCCTTGGCCACCTCGATGCAGACCTTGACGACCTGGCGGTGCTCGTCATGCGACAGCGTCGGCGACTCGCCGGTGGTGCCGACGGGAACCAGACCCTTGGTGCCCTCGGCGATCTGCCATTCGACAAATGCGCGAAAGGCTTTCTCGTCGAAGCGCCCGCTCTTTTCGAACGGTGTCACGAGCGCGGTGAGCGAGCCTCTCAGCATGTCGTCCAAACTCCTTGGAACTATCGGGAACGTATCAGGTTTTAGCGTTCGGTTTATTCGCGCGCCTTCTAGCGGAAAGCGAAGCCGCGCACCATAGTCTCGACATGGTTCGGCGGCAAGCATGGCAATAGTGCCAGCGGGGGCAATTCGAACGGCCTCGATAACCTTTTGTTTACGAGCCCTTCACCACCTAAGTTTAGAGTCTGTTTAGGCTTTCAAGGCCGTACCCGCTGACGATGTGCCAGGATTGAACATGCCGACGAGGCGGCCTCATTTCTTCGCGCTCTTGGGAGCGATCGTCGCGCTGACGCCCACTGTGGCGATCGGCGGAAGCGTCGACGTGCGCGCGACGGCTGCCATCCCGGCGACCGACACACCGCAGGCGCCCGGGCAGACGTCGACTGCGCTGTCCCCCGACATAGCGCAACTGAAGAGCGGGCTCGATGCGCTCGCCGCCAACAACATCGCCGGCGCGCGCAATGCGCGCGACACGCTGCCCGCCACCTCGCTCGACCGGCACATCCTCGCCTGGGCGATCGCGCTTTACGGTGGCGACCAGGTGCCGAGCGGCGAGATTGCCGACGCGGCCAAGATGCTGCCCGGATGGCCGGGCACGATCGCGCTGCGCAAGAACAGCGAGCGCGCGCTCTATCGCGAGGCCCCGCCACCGCAAATGGTGGTGCAGGCCTTCGGCCGCAGCCAGCCGCTGACGCGCGAGGGTGTGATTATCCTTGCCCGCTCGCAGATGGCGCTGGGCAACCAGGCCGCGGCGCGCGCGGTGCTGGTGCCGTTCTGGCGCACCGAGAAGCTGGAAGCAAAGGACGAGGCGACCGTCATCAAGGAGTTCGGCACGCTGATCCCGGCGGCCGACCATCGCTACCGCATGGAGCGCATGTTCTATGCCGACCGGCCGTCCTCGGCGCTGAAGGTCGCCGGCCTCGCCGGCGCACAGCCCCTGGCGGATGCCTGGGCGGCGGCCGACAAAGGCGACAAGAACGCCGCCAAGCTCTTAAAGGCGGTGCCTGCGGCGCAGCGCTCCGCCGGCTATTTCTTCGCCGAGGCGGAATATCTGCGCAAGCAGCAGAAATTCTCCGATGCCGCCGCTGTCGTGATGAAGGCGCCGACCGATCGCGATTCGCTGGTCGATCCCGATGCCTGGTGGGTTGAGCGCCGCGTGCTCTCGCGCGAGCTGGTCGACCAGGGCGACATGAAGACCGCCTATAAAATCGTCTCCATGCACGCCGCCGAGAGCCCGCTGAATGCCGCCGAAGCCGAATTCCACGCCGGCTGGTATGCATTGCGCGGCCTCAACGACCCGGCGACCGCCGCAGGGCATTTCACGCGCATCACCGAATTCGCCCAGGGACCGGTGTCGCTGTCGCGCGCTTATTACTGGCTCGGCCGCGCGGCGGAAGTCGGCGGCCCAGGCAACGCCAAGGATTATTTCACGCGCGCGGCCGGCTACGGCACGACCTTCTACGGCCAGCTCGCCGGCGAACGCGTGGGTTTGAGAACGCTCAACATCGCCTACCCGAAACCGAGTGCCGCCGACCGACTGAGCTTTGACAACCGAGAGGCGGTCGGCGCGATCAAGCGGCTGCAGGAAGCAGGCTACGACCGCTATGCCGAGACGCTCTACCGCGACCTTGCCGGACAGCTGACCAGTCCGGGCGAGTTGGCACTGCTTGCGGTGCTTGCCGAAAAGCAAGGCAACCATTTCATGGCGCTGAAGGTCGGCAAGATTGCCGCCCAGCGCGGCATCGATGTCGGCGCGCTGTCTCATCCGCTGGGCGTCATTCCCGATTCGGCCAATATTTCGGGATCCGGCAAGGCGCTCGCCTATGCCATCGCCCGCCAGGAAAGCGAGTTCAACGTCGGCGCCGTTTCCAGCGCCGGCGCGCGCGGCCTGCTGCAGTTGATGCCGGGCACGGCCAGGCAGTTGGCGAAGAAGGCGGGCATGACCTTCTCGCAGGCGCGGCTGACGACAGATGCCGGCTACAATGCGGCGCTCGGCTCAGCCTTTCTCGGCGAGCAGCTCGACCGTTTCAGCGGCTCTTATGTGCTGACTTTCGCCGGCTACAATGCCGGCCCGAACCGCGCCGCCCAGTGGGTGGCGAAATACGGCGACCCGCGCGGCAAGGACGTGGACGCCGTCGTCGACTGGATCGAGCGGATTCCCTACACGGAAACGAGAAGTTACGTTCAGCGCGTGATGGAGAATTACGAGGTCTACAAGATGCGTATTTCGGGCAAATACGACATCGTGGGCGACCTCGTGAACGGACGGGGCTGAGCGCTTCTCCTTCTCCCCTTGTGGGAGAAGGTGGATCGGCGCGCAGCGCCGAGACGGATGAGGGGTGTTCCAGCGAAGTGAAACGCTGGCTTTCCCTGGAGCACCCCTCATCCGACCTCGCTTCGCGAGGCCACCTTCTCCCACAAGGGGAGAAGGAAAGAACTCCCATTTGACGATCCCTACCCTCGCCTGTAGCTGTCGGTCACCTCAACGAGGAGCGGGATTGCGATGGCCAGCGACGGTTTCTCCGACTTCTTCTATGCCGCACCCGACGGGCTGAAGCTCCATGCCCGTATCTATGGTGAAGCGAATGCCGGTGGCTTGCCGGTCGTCTGCCTGCCCGGCCTCACCCGCAATGCCCGCGACTTCCACGAACTGGCGCTCCACCTTTCCAGCAAGGCCACGAGCTCGCGCAAGGTCATTGCCTGCGACTACCGGGGCCGCGGCCAATCCGACCACGATCCGGATATCGGCCACTATAATGTCGGCGTCGAGGCCGGTGACGTGCTCGCCGGACTGTCGACACTCGGCATCGAAGAAGCGGCCTTCATCGGCACCTCGCGCGGCGGGCTGATCATCCATGTGCTCGGCGCGCTGAAGCCGGCCGCGCTGAAAGCCATCGTGCTGAACGACATCGGCCCGGTGATCGAGGCGGAGGGCCTTGCCCATATCCGCTCCTATCTCGACCGTGCGCCGAAACCGAAGACATTCGCCGAGGCGGTGGACGCCCAGCGGCGCGTGCATGGCGCCGATTTCCCGGCGCTCACCGACGCCGACTGGGCGCGCATGGTGGGCGCGATCTGCCGCGAGACGGAGGCCGGCTGGGTGCCGGATTTCGATCCGGCCCTGGTCGACACGCTGGCCGGCATCGATCTCAGCAAGCCGCTGCCGGACCTGTGGCCGCAGTTCGACGCGCTCGCCGCCATTCCATTGCTCGCCATTCGCGGCGCTAACTCGAAACTGCTTTCCACGGCAACACTTCAAGAGATGCAGGAGCGGCATCCCGGCATGGAACAGATCACCGCCGAAGGCCAGGGCCATGCGCCCTTCCTGGAAACCGGCGACTTGCCTGGGAAGATTGCCGCGTTCCTCGATCGGGTCTAATATCGTGTAGAAATCAAATAAAGCCCGAGACTTTGTCAGTCTCTGGCTTCACCGCTGAAATATAGTTTTGCGCAGGCCGGCGGGTCCGATCCGCTCGATCTATTCGCCTTTCGAGCGCTTGCGGGACGCCTTGACCGGTTTCGGCCCTCTCGCTTTCCGAGACGATGTGGCGGGGGTCGGCGTGGTGAGGGGCGACGCGAACACGGAGTTCCCGGCCGGTCGCGACGATGCTTCGTCGCCGCGCGGCTTTTCCAGAACGACGACACAGCCATCGAGATCGTTGGTGGCCAGATGCGCGTAACGCATGGTCATCGACAATGTCTGGTGGCCCAGCCACATCTGGACGCGCCTTATGTCGATACCGCCCTGGACGAGACGTGAAGCGCAAGTGTGACGCAGAATGTGCGGCACCACCTGTTCATCGGCGCCGAGACCGACTTCCGTCTTCGCTTCGTTCCAGATCGCGCGATACTGCGCCTGTGTCAGCTTGGTGAACGGGCCTTTCGGCCGGCGCCCTTCCGTGTTCGGCGGCAGCTTGATGACTTCCTTGACGCGCTCGGTCATCGGAATGGTGCGGCTGCGGCCGGATTTGGTGATCCAGAAGGAGACGCGATGCTCCTGGATATCGTTCCAGATCAGGCCGAGCGCCTCGCCGAGGCGGCAGCCAGTATCGACCAGGAAGACGGAAAGCCTGTAGGCATCCTCGCTGCGGTTCCTGATCGCCGCGAACAACCTCGCCTCTTCGTCCCTTTCGAGGAAACGAATCCGTCCCGCCCGCTCCTTCTGGCGACGGAACTCCGGCAAGCTGTGGATATCCCCCATCTTGTGAGCCTTGCGCAGCAGTTTGCTGAGGGCGGCCATCTTTCGATTGATGGTCGCGTTGCTGTTGCCACGCTGGCGCAAGGTTCCGATCAGGCTGTCCAGGGTATTCTGGTCAAAGGTGCTGAAACGTTCTCCGAGCAGGATCTCGTCTATTTCACCGATGAAAGAGCTGACATTGTATTTATGCCGCCCGTCGTCCCAGAGTATATCTCGATATGCTGTGAAAAGCTCTCCAACCCTGTGCGATTTTACTTCTCTGATCTTGTTGTAAGTATATCGAAAGTTCGAATTTTGAGAAGAAAACACCGAAAAATGGTCAGAGGGCATCCCCTCTTGAATCGCTTCGTTCGACATTTTTGGACCACACCCCCGAGTGGATAAGCACAGCTATCCGCTTGGAAGCGTCCTTTCAAGAGTTATAAGTCGGACAATAACGACTTCATCCGTGACTGCGGATCCCACGAAATCGTCATCGCAGACTTTCGTTCAGCTATCGAACCCCCTTTTTCCTGCGTTTTGTCCCTGCCCAGCCGCTAGAACAAAAAGAGCCCGGGCGTTGAGGCGCCCGGGCTCGATCTCACCTGTACAATTCCAGCCCTTAGAAGTCGCGCTGGAAGCGCACGACGGCACCGAAGCCATCGCTGTCAGCGGCGCGGATAACCCCGTGGTCGCCCGTAAAAGCCTTACGATTGAAGTAGTCAACTTCGCCGATGACCGAGAAGTTCGGCACAATCGTGTAAGCGACGTTCGCAGCCACACCGAGGCTCTTGCCTTCATCATAGGAGACCTGGGCGTTGAACGAGGTCTTCTCGTTGAACTTGTAGGTGGCGCCGCCGAAGATGGCCCAGTTGCCATCCCAATTCTTGAAGAAATTGTGGTCGACATTATCGTCCGAGCCGTAGTTCACCATTGCGAACAGCGACAGCTCGTTGGTGGCGTTAACGTCAAGGCGAACCTTGGCGCCCCACTCTTCCCACACGCTGTCATAAACACCGGTCGCGCTGATCGAGCCCCAGCCCTGCGTGTATTTCACGCCGCCGACGATATGCGGAACATAGCTATCGACCGTATTGCTACCTTGGCCGTCTTCGAGCGAGACCACTGCCGAGAAGCCGTTGCCGGCGTCGAAATAGTACTGGACGACACCGGTATCGAAGTCGCCGCCGTAACCGACGATCGAATCGTCGATGACGTTGCCGGCGTAGCCGCTGAACGTGACCCAGGCCGACTCGTCCTTACCAACTCGGAACCCGCCGAGCTGGATCCAGGCGAAGTTCAGCGTGGGGCTGCCAAATTTCGCAGAAACAGGAGCGCCGCCAAAGTCGCCCTTGCCAGTGTCCCAGTCGAAACGAGACTCGGTGTAGGTCTTCAACGTGCCGAGCTCGGTCTCCTGGCCGGTCCAGGTCTTCAGCGCGAAGCGGGCGTGCTTGGCGTACGTATCATTCAAGCTGCCGTCCGAGCGGTCGCGCACATTGGTCGCGCCGTTGTAGTCGCCCACGCCGATGTCATAGCGAACATAGCCGCCGATGCGCAGGCAGGTTTCGGTGCCCGGGATGTAGAAGTAGCCGGCGCCGTAGACGTCGCAGATCTTGACGTATTCGGCCGGTTCCGGTTCGGCGACGGTCACCGCGTCGGCGGCGCGAGCACCGGAAACTGCGATCAGGGCCGCAGCTGAGCCGAGAAGAAGGCTCTTGATGTTCATTTTCTGACCTCCAGTCAGAGTCGAACGGAGGAGTTGAACCAGCGACGGGTGTTCTTATTACAATGATTTGATATTGCTCGACTTTTCCGAAAGATATGCGGCCTTGCGAAGTACGGCAGGGCAATGCGAGTGTCACTGCACGCGTCTGTGGGACATGAAGGAGCGTCGGAGAAAATGCGCTGTAGGCGGCAATCGCAAACCGTGAAGACTGGCCGAAGCATTTCTCAGGTCGTCATCCACGGGCGGAGCAAGGAGCGAAGCGACGCGGCGCAGACCCGAGGATCCATGCCGTGACATCGAAGCGTTGCAACGGTGCGAAATTCTGCTTCGCAGCATACTTCGCCCCAGGTCACGGCATGGATCCCAGGGTCTCCGCGACGGAGCTTCGCTCCTGCTTCGCCCTGGGATGACGAAGTCCGCGAGCTCCGGCGCCAAGCTTTGCAAGGGATTCGGAGAAAGTGTCGCCGGGTCTGTCCTGCGAAGCGCGGAGCGCGAAGCAGGATGGCGGAGAGGATGGGATTCGAACCCACGAGAAGCTTTTGACCTCTACTCCCTTAGCAGGGGAGCGCCTTCGACCACTCGGCCACCTCTCCGTCGCGCCGCTGGATAAAGAAAAGCGTCGGCACAATCAACAAGCCCGCGCCATAATCAGCGAAAAATCAGCTGGCCCGCGCGTTCCCGCCGCTTCAGGTGGCGATTCTGCGGCAATCGCCTGGCGGTCGACTCAGCCGCCTGCCGCATTTCAGTCCGTCCTCTGCCGGATTCGGGCGGATTCAACCGGCACGCGGACCTCAATGGTTAACGAGAGCTTTCTGAGTGAGGCCAAATCGTGTCATTTGTGCAACAACCCCCGGGGATAGCGCCCGGACAGCGCTCGCGCCGACACGATCGTGGTTGAACGGCGCGGGCTCATGGGTAATGTCAGCTTCGAAGGAGCGGCGCGGTGCGCATCTTTTTCGGTAGTGGGGATGGGGCAGGGAACGCTGTCCTTCAGCAAAAAATACCCAGACCCGTTTTTTAACTTTTGACTGGAGGTCAGAAAATGAACATCAAGAGCCTTCTTCTCGGCTCAGCTGCGGCCCTGATCGCAGTTTCCGGTGCTCGCGCCGCGGACGCGGTGACCGTCGCCGAGCCGGAACCGGCCGAATACGTCAAGATCTGCGACGTGTACGGCGCCGGCTACTTCTACATCCCGGGCACCGAAACCTGCCTGCGCATCGGCGGCTACGTCCGCTACGACATCGGCCTCGGCGACGTCGGCTCGTTCGACGGTGCTCGCAGCGTTGACACGCTGAACGGCAAGGACCAGGGCACCTGGAAGAAGAACGCCCGCTTCACCCTGAAGACCTGGACCGGCCAGGAAACCGAGCTCGGCACGTTGAAGACCTATACCGAGACGCGCTTCAACTTCGGCAACGGCGGCGGCTTCAACGGCAGCAGCGCTACTGTCAACGAGGCTCACGACAAGGGCGCTTCGCTGAACTTCGCCTGGATCCAGCTTGGCGGCCTTCGCGTCGGTCACGACGAATCGGCCTTTGATACCTTCATCGGCTATGCCGGCAACGTCATCCAGGACACGCTCGTTCCTTATGGCGACTTTGGCACCAACGTCGTGCAGTACTACTTCGACGCCGGCAACGGCTTCTCGGCCGTGGTGTCGCTGGAAGAGGGCGCGGTGGACGGCAACAACGTCTTCTACCGGGGTACGATCGACTCCTATGTCCCGCATGTCGTCGGCGGCGTGAAGTACACGCAGGGCTGGGGCGATATCATCGGCGTCGTTGCTTATGACAGCAACTACGAAGAATGGGCCGGCAAGGTTCGTGCGGACTTCAACGTCACCAGCGAACTGTCGCTGTTCGGCATGTTTGGCTACGGCACCGACAATCATTCGCTCGATGTCGACTTCGGCCGCAACTTCTACAAGCAATGGGCTGGCCATTGGGCGTTCTGGGCAGGCGGCACCTACAAGTTCAACGAGAAGACCTCGTTCAACCTCCAGGTGTCGGGTGATCAGGACAAGAACTACGGCGTAGCGGCAAACGTTGCCTACACCGCTGTTCCGGGCTTCACGGTCACGGCTGAAGTTGATTACGATCACTTTGGGCACTTCGACGACGGCACTGCCTTCGGCAACTGGACCGGTGCCAACAAGAAGAACAGCGTCGGTGGTCTCCTCCGCTTCCAGCGCGACTTCTAAGGCATAAGATACTTTTGAAAGAGAAACCCGGCGGGCGACCGCCGGGTTTTTCGTTGCCACGGCCTAAGGCAATGGCCAGCCTTGAACCCGCGGGTCGTGCCCCTCTCCACGTTCGGCCGAACAAATGATGGGATGCTGGGGCGGCTGTCTAGCCGGGCACGGTTCATGTATGGACGGCCTTTGGAAGCCATCACATCGGGACTGCCTGCATAGAAGCTTAAATTAGGGCGCGTCGCGCTGAAACGGATTCAGTCGACGCGCTTTAAAGCAGGTCGCGTGAAAAAGGATTCACGCAACCTGCTTTAAGTCTTTGATCTTAAGCATGTCTTTGTCCCGAAACCGGGACCACTTTCGGGAGACATGCTTTAGGTCCTTTGTTTGATGCACGTCGTTGCCGCAAAACCGAGGTCACTTTTGCGCGACATGCATTAATCAATCTGCTCGACGAACCAGTAGTTCGGCGAGATTGGCTGCTGGCGCCAGCCCTTGCGGATCGATTTGTTCGATCAAATCTCGGCCAGATCCCCTAACGCATCGATCAGTGGCTGAATCTCGCTTTCATAATTCTTCCACCGCTTGACGGACGATTTGTAGATCGGCTGGCGAACCTGCCAGCGGCTGTAGGTATTTACCGAGCGATCCTTGTCAAAAAAGCGCAGGCATGCATCATCCCAGGACAACCCGAGATAGTCTATTAGCCGACGCGACTGCTCCTCCTGATTTTCGATCAAGGTCTCGTAGCGATTTTCAAAGATACGTCCGGGGAAAATCCTGCCCCAATGGCGCATCAAGCGATCATATTCTCTGTAGTAGAGCCCCAGCACTTCAAGATCGGCGCTGTAGCTGTGCGCTCTACTGAACTGTAGCACGAAACATGAAATGCAATTGTCGATAGCGTCGCGGCGGCAATGAATGATGCGCGCGTTGGGGAACAGAATGCCGATCAGGCCGACCAACTCGAAATTGTGGGGCATCTTGTCGATGATTCGAAGCTCATCAGGGGCACGCTCGCGCAGATAGGCAAGATGCTGCTCGGCCAAAGTCCTTGTCAGATCGGGGGTCATCGTCGCGATCGATTCACCGAGGTTCGCGGTGGAACGGTCGCCGAAGCCGATCCCGTTGGCTACTCGCCTAAGCTTGCTGAGCTCGCCGGCGCCATGAACATCGGGATGACTGGCGCAGATCTGCTCTGTCAGCGTCGTGCCCGAGCGCGGCATTCCTACCACGAATGCAGGTAGCTCTGAGGGATTGCCATAAGCTGCCTTCGAGGCCACCAGTTCCGGTGTAAAAGTCTCGATCATGGAATCGACCCAGCGTCGGTAGTTTTCCAGATCGAATTTATCGCCCCCGGCTCGATTTCCCTCTTTGAAGTGCTCTATCGCCTCCTTGTATCTGCAGAGGTCATTGAACACCTTTCCGGCGGCGTGATGAAGCGCCGATGCGTCTTCCGGTTCAAGGCCCGGATCTCGAAGCTCCGCCAGGATCGCCGCAAGCTCCGTTGGCTCTTCCGTAAATTTGCGCGTGTGCACAAGAGCATTGTAGGCGACCGGCACCGCGATGCGCTGTTCTATTGCGTCTTTCAGATGAACAGCGGCTTCGTCCATACGACCGAGGCTTGCGAGTCCACGGGGCAGCCCCAGCCGGGCCATCGGATGATCTCGGTCGATCTCAAGCGCCTTTTCAAAAAGCGGTAGCGCCATTTCCCCCTTGTCAAAGTCATTGTAAGCGGCGCCCAAGGCGCAAAGCGCTTCCACCAGGTCCGGCTTCAGATCGAGTGCTTTCTGAATGTGCCTGATTGCCTCCCTAAATTCGCTGAGCTGGAGATAGGTTTCACCTAGGCTAAGATGATAGTAAGGGTTCCGCGGTTCCTCTCCAAGAGCTCTGGCAAAATACCGCAGGGCCTTCTCATTGTCGTATCCGAGCCCCAGCGTTCCCAAGATATAAAATGCCAGCGGATGGTTTGGCGCCCTCTCCAGGACGCGAAGGCAGAGTTCCTCGGCCTCCGGCAGCCGCTCGGCTTTCTGAAACTCGAGCGCCTGCCTCAACAGCATGTCGTCGGCCTGGCTGCGAGGCAGACCGACCTTCGGCTGGGCTTTCGTCGGTACAACGTTCGGCGGCGCAGCCTTTCCCGAGGGTCGAATTTTAAGGTGCTTCGCCCAGGCGGGCGGCAATCGATTGCTCATCCCATCTCGCTATCAAAACCGGCGGCAAGAATCCAGTCGGAGCACGTGCTTCCGCCTCGGACGCCGCTGCGGCGAGGACGACACCTAATCGACTGACCGTGTGCCTTCGCCAGCGATGCAAACGTAGTTGATCGGAAGGCGGGGGATTGAAGTGTCGACCACTGCCGTGGTCAATGGCGTGTCTCGTTCAGCTTGCCTGCATGTGCCGCCCGCGCTAGCAAGAGTTTCCTTCACACGCGAGCTTTTGCCATGCGCCAGCGCCCTTCCCTCACGCCGATCATCGGTGCGCTTCCCACCACGGTGCCGTTCGTAGGCCCTGAGGCGCAGGAGCGTGAGCGCGGGCGGCCGTTCCGCGCCCGCATCGGCGCCAATGAAAGCAGTTTCGGGCCTTCGCCGCGCGTCATCGCCCGGATGGAGAGCGTCGCCCGCGACCAGTGGATGTATTGCGACCCCGACAATTACGAGCTGAAGGTGGCGGCCGCCGCGCATCACGGCGTGGCCGTCGAAAACGTGGTCGTCGGCGAAGGCATCGACGGCCTGCTCGGCCTGGTGGCGCGCATGTATGTCGGCCCAGGCGAGGCCGTGGTGACCTCGCTCGGCGCCTATCCCACCTTCAATTTCCATATCGCCGGCGTCGGCGGCCGCCTGGTGACGGTCCCCTATGCCGACGACAAGGAGGACCTGGACGGGCTTCTCGCCAAGGTCGCGAGCGAAAGGGCGCCGCTGGTCTATCTCTCCAACCCCGACAACCCGATGGGAAGCTGGTGGGAAGCGCCGGATGTCGTCCGCTTCATCGAAGCGCTTCCGGAAACCACCATGCTGGTGCTCGACGAGGCCTATGGCGAGCTGGGACCGGCCACGGCGCTGCCGGCGATCGACGTCGCGCGGCCGAACGTTATCCGCATGCGCACCTTCTCCAAGGCTTACGGCCTTGCCGGCATACGCTGCGGCTACGCCGTGGCCGAGGCGGAGGTGATCCGCGACTTCGAGAAGATCCGCAACCATTACGGCGTCAGCCGCATGGCGCAGATCGCCGGCCTCGAGGCGCTTGCCGACCAGGACTATCTGCACTCGGTGGTGGCGCGCGTGGCGGCAGGCCGCGAGCGCATTTCAGCCATCGCCAGGCAGAACGATCTCAAGCCACTGCCGTCGGCAACCAATTTCGTCACGGTAGATTGCGGCCGCGACGGCGTCTTCGCGCTGAAGGTGATGCAGAACCTTTTGTCGCGCGACGTGTTCATCCGCAAGCCGATGGTGCCGGTGCTGGATCGCTGCATAAGGGTGAGCGTCGGCCTCGACCATGAGCTCGACATCTTCGCCGAGGAACTTCCGGGCGCGCTCGCGGCGGCGCGAGGGAACTGACCGAACCCTGGCCCATATGCCTGCTTCCCAGGGAGCAGAATGTGCTTCCCGGAGCAGATCGGCAATTCACATTCCGGCGGCTGCCAGCAGGCGCGTCACGCGGTTCAGCGTATCGAAAAGCTCCGCGGCTTGCTTGTCTTCGAGCTTGACGATCAGGCGGGCAAGGTCGCGGTTCGTCGCCGCTTCGAGTTCGACCAGCGCGGCTTTGCCCCGCTCGGTCAGGATGAGAACGGGCTGGCCGTTCTCCGGGCCATCGCGCATTTCAGCCAGTCCCATGGCGGTGAACTTTCGAAGGACCTTCATGAGATAGGCAGGGGCGAGGCTGAGTTCGCCGGCCAGCTCGGACGCCGCGGGCGCCAGATCAAGATGAAACATGCGCGCCAGCAAACCAGCCCTTCCGCCGCCCGGTCTGGCCTTGCGCCCGAGCTCGAACAGCACGCGGGCTTCGGCCAGCGTGTAAGGGCTATGCATCAAGGTCTCATCGAGCAGCCCGACCAGCCCGGTATAGAACCGGTTGAAGCGACGAATCTCTTGGACCAGGGCTTCGTGCGGCATACCGACCTCCTTGGAGACACTGCATCCTATAATTTCTTCATTGGTTGACTGAGTCAATTAACTAATCCACCGGGCACCTATCCCTCAAACCGGTTGCATTTGACCTTTCGTGCTCCAGATTGATGGGCGAAGGTTCTGGAGCGGACGATGCAAGGTGAGCAAAGAGCCGTTCGGGCGCGCGTTTTCGGCACGGTGCAAGGTGTGAGCTACCGTGTCTGGACGCGCGGCGAAGCCACGCGTCTCGGACTGACGGGTTGGGTGCGCAACGAGCGCGACGGCTCGGTCGCCGCGCTGATTGCCGGCGCCGATGCCGCCGTCACGGCGATGATCGAACGCCTGTGGCAAGGGCCACGGGGCGCGCTCGTCTCGAAGGTCGAGATCGAGGAAGCGACCGACGACGCGCCTATGGACTTCAGGATCGTCACCTAGTTCCCCAACACAGTGATTTTGAAAGATTGCGGGCTTGTCGAGCAAGGTCATCAACGTCCGTTGGAGTCGTCAGCGCAAAACGTTGGCGATAAGCTGAAGGCTCCTGAGCCTCGTCATTCCAGGGCGGAGCAAGGAGCGAAGCGACGCGCGCAGACCCTGGAATCCATGCCGTTACCGAGACCGAAGTGTGCATCGGTGCAGAATTCTGGGCCGCTGCGACGCTTTCATGTCACGGCATGGATCCTCGGGTCTGCGCGCGTCGCTTCGCTCCTTGCTCCGCCCGTGGATGACGACCACGATAGGTGTCTCGGCCAATCGCCAAGGCAGAGGATCTGCCAACGCACACGAGCCAACCGGTCAAAACTTCTGTGTTGAGGAACTAAACCAGGTCGCGTGAAAAAGGATTCACGCGACCTGCTTTAAGTTTTTGATTTTAAGCATGTCTTTGTCCCGAAACCGGACTCACTTTCGGGAGACTTGCTTTAGCCTCATCTTGTCTTCGCAAACCAAGGAAGGAATGGGTGCACGATGCATCTTGAATTAATTGAACGTTCGTTTTATTATTGCCGTTGGAGGCGAACATGGCACGCACCACAGGCTCCGACGGGGAAAAGACCGAAGCGGCCGTCCGCGAGGCGGCGGTCAACCTGATCGCGCGCCTCGGCTATGAGGCGATGTCGATGCGGCAGCTGGCGGCGGAGGTCGGCGTGCAGGCGGCCGCGCTCTATCGTTATTTCCCGACCAAGCAAGACCTGCTTTTCACCTTGATGCGGGAGCATATGGAAGGCCTGTTGCAAGCTTGGGGCGTGGCGCGACCGGCCACGGCCGACCCGGAGAGCCGGCTCGCCGCTTATGTCGAAAACCACATCGCTTTCCATATCGGGCGGCGCCACGCCACCCATGTCTCGAACATGGAATTGCGCAGCCTCTCGCATGAAAGGCTGACACAGATCCTCAAGATGCGCACGGCCTATGAGAAGGAACTGCGCACCATCCTGCGCGACGGCGCCGAGGCCGGTGTCTTTCAGGTCGACGACACCGGGCTCACGGCCATGGCACTGATCCAGATGATGACCGGCGTCATCGTCTGGTTCCGGCCGGGCGAACGACTGTCGATCGCGGAAGTCACCACGACATATCTTTCGATGACAATGCGCCTGGTCGGCGCGACAATCAGCCATGGCACCGCGCGTCCCTCGGGGCGCGCCAGGGACGCCGTGGTACTCTGATACGGGCACGATCTCCGCGAGGACCGGGGCGTGCGCAGGGAGGAACGGCATGTACACGAAAACGCTGAACTTCGGACTTGATCCCGACATCGAAGCGTTGCGCGACACCGTGCGGCGCTTCGCTCAGGACAGGATCGCGCCAATCGCGGCCGAGATCGACCGTTGCAATGAATTTCCCGCGCATCTTTGGGGCGAGCTCGGCGCGCTTGGCCTGCTCGGTATCACCGCCGACCCCGATTTCGGCGGGACCGGCATGAACTATCTGGCGCATGTCGTGGCCATGGAGGAGATTTCGCGCGCTTCGGCCTCGGTCGGTCTCTCCTACGGCGCGCATTCGAACCTCTGCGTCAACCAGATCAACCGCTGGGCCACCCCGGCGCAGAAGGAGAAGTACCTGCCTGCCCTTTGCTCGGGCGAAACGGTCGGCGCACTGGCAATGTCGGAACCAGGCGCCGGCTCGGACGTGGTGTCGCTCAGGCTGCGCGCCGAAAAGCGCAACGACCGCTATGTGCTCAACGGCTCGAAAATGTGGATCACCAACGGCCCCGATGCCGGAACGATGGTGGTCTACGCCAAGACCGATCCCGAACGACATTCGCGCGGCATCACAGCCTTCATCGTCGAGAAGACGATGGCGGGCTTTTCGGTGGCGCAAAAACTGGACAAGCTCGGCATGCGCGGCTCCAACACCGGCGAGCTCGTCTTCGAAAATGTCGAGGTGCCGTTCGAGAATGTGCTGCATGAGGAAGGGCGCGGTGTCGAGGTGCTGATGTCGGGGCTCGATTATGAGCGCGCGGTGCTTTCCGGTGGCCCGATCGGGCTTATGGCGGCCTGCCTCGACGTGGCGGTCCCTTACGTGCATGAGCGCAAGCAGTTCGGCCAGCCGATCGGCACGTTCCAGCTGGTGCAGGGCAAGCTCGCAGACATGTATTCGACGATGAACGCCGCGCGCGCTTACGTCTATGCGGTGGCCGCCGCTTGCGACCGCGGCGAGACCACGCGCAAGGATGCCGCCGGCTGCGTGCTCTTCGCGGCCGAGAAAGCAACGCAGATGGCGCTCGACGCCATCCAGCTGCTCGGCGGCAACGGCTATATCAACGACTATCCGACAGGCCGGCTCTTGCGCGACGCCAAGCTCTACGAGATCGGCGCCGGCACCAGCGAGATCCGCCGCTGGCTGATCGGCCGCGAGATCATGGCGGAGGGGGTTTAATGCGCGCGGGTCGTCACCTTCGTCGAACCTTCGTCGATCCGCTTACGGGCCGCTTCGGCGAGCGTGTCCGACACCCATTGATTGATCGACTTGCCGTCGCTGGAGGCCGCTCGGCTCACAAGACGATGGACTTCCGGCGTGGTGCGCAGAGCGAGTTTGCCAGAAAATGGTTTTTCTGGCTCCTTGCCCTGTTCAGCGCAAAATTCGAGGTAGTCGTCGACGCATTCATGAAAAGCCGTCAGCAATTCTTCTGCCGAATTGGCTTCGTATGTGAAGATGTCGCGAATACCCACGATACGACCGTGAAACACAACATCGGTTTCATCGAACTCGATCGTTCCCAAATATCCCTTGTAAGGCTTCATAGTTCAACACCTGACTCCATCAGGAAAGTCCTGACCTCTCGGATCACGTATGCTTTCGCATCTGGCGATGGATGCGGCCGATGCAATCGAAGCGTTATTCCATTCAATGTGAATCGGACCCGCGAGCCGCGTCCTTCGGACACTCGCGCGCCGAGCGCAACCAGCAAAGCCTCAACATCTCGCCATTTGATCGAAGCGCTGACCGGATTTGCAAATATCTTATCCAGCGTCTGCCGATGCGCTGTCTTCATGACTTTCCCCCCTCCCAATATCGAATACAATTCCTCTCGGGGTTGGGGCGAGAGCCCGAAGTGATACTAAAATATGATATCATTTGAGGTTCGTCAATGCCCGCCCTCGCCTCTCAGATCTCCCCCTCGTCCGACACCTTCCGCGCCAATGCCGAGCGCATGCGGGCACTGGTCGCCGATATCGCCGAGAAGGCGGCAAGCGTCGAGCGCGGCGGCTCCGATGAAGCCCGCGAACGCCACGTCTCACGCGGCAAGCTTTTGCCGCGCGAACGGCTGGCGCAACTGCTCGACACCGGCTCGCCCTTCCTCGAGGTCGGCCAGTTCGCGGCTTGGTCGATGTATGGCGAAGACATTGCGTCGGCCGGCATCATCACCGGCGTAGGCCGCGTCGAGGGCCGGGAAGTGATGGTCGTCGTCAACGACGCCACGGTGAAGGGCGGTACCTATTATCCTTTGACGGTGAAGAAGCATCTCAGGGCGCAGGAGATCGCGCTGCAGAACAACCTGCCTTGCGTCTACCTGGTCGACAGCGGCGGCGCCAACCTGCCGAACCAGGACGAGGTCTTCCCCGACCGCGAGCATTTCGGCCGCATCTTCTACAACCAGGCCAACATGTCGGCGGCCGGCATCCCGCAGATCGCCTGCGTCATGGGCTCCTGCACTGCCGGCGGCGCCTATGTGCCCGCGATGTCGGACGAGACGATCATGGTGCGCAACCAGGCGACCATTTTTCTCGGCGGCCCGCCGCTGGTGAAGGCCGCCACCGGCGAGGATGTCAGCGCCGAGGAGCTCGGAGGCGCCGATGTGCACACCAGGCTTTCCGGCGTTGCCGACCACTACGCCATGGACGATGAACACGCCCTGGCCATTTGCCGGCGCATCATCAGGAACCTGAATCGGCACAAGGCCGTAAGTCTCGATCTGCAGAAGTCGATTCGACCGCTCTACCATCCGCAGGAACTTTACGGCGTCGTGCCGACGGATTTGCGCCAGCCCTACGATGTGCGCGAGGTGATCGCGCGGCTGGTCGACGGTTCGGAGTTCGACGAGTTCAAGCAGAATTACGGCACCACCCTGGTCACCGGCTTTGCGCATCTGCATGGCATGCCGGTCGGCATCATCGGTAACAATGGCGTGCTGTTCTCGGAAAGCGCCCTGAAGGGCGCGCATTTCATCGAGCTTTGCTGCCAGCGCGGCATTCCGCTGGTCTTCTTGCAGAACATCACCGGCTTCATGGTCGGGCGAAAATACGAGGCCGGCGGCATCGCCAAGGACGGCGCCAAGCTGGTGATGGCGGTCGCCACAGCAAAGGTGCCGAAGCTCACAATCATCATCGGCGGCTCGTTCGGCGCCGGCAATTACGGCATGTGCGGCCGCGCCTATTCGCCTCGCTTTCTGTGGATGTGGCCGAACGCGCGCATCTCGGTGATGGGCGGCGAGCAGGCGGCGACCGTGCTCGCCATGGTCAAGCGCGACGGCATCGAGCGCAAGGGCGGCGAGTGGAGCGCCGAGGAGGAGGCTAAATTCCGCAAGCCGATCCTGATGAAATACGAGCATGAAGGCCACCCGCTCTATTCCTCGGCAAGGCTCTGGGACGACGGCATCATCGATCCGGCCAGGACGCGCGAGGTGCTGGCGCTCAGCCTTTCGGCGGCACTCAATGCCGGGGTCGAGGAGACGAAGTTCGGCGTGTTCAGGATGTGACGATGAGCACTCTTGGCGACAGGATCCGCATCCACACCGGCGACATCACCAGGCTTTCGGTGGACGCTATCGTCAACGCCGCCAATTCATCACTGCTCGGCGGTGGTGGGGTCGACGGCGCCATCCACCGCGCCGCCGGGCCGGAGCTGCTCGCCCAATGCCGGATGCTCAACGGCTGCAAGACCGGCGATGCCAAGCTGACCAAGGGCTATCGGCTGCTGGCGCGCTACGTCATCCACACGGTCGGACCGGTCTGGCAGGGCGGCGGCAAGGGCGAAGCCGAACTGCTCGCCTCCTGCTACCGGCGCTTGCTCGAAATCGCACTCGGCCATGATTGTCGGACGGTGGCATTTCCGGCGATCTCGACCGGCATCTACCGCTATCCGAAGGACGAAGCGACCGGCGTTGCTGTCGGTACCGCACGCGATTTTTTGCGGCAAAATGCGTTGCCGGAGACCGTTATTTTCTGCTGCTTCGACGACCCAACCGCCGAACTATACCGGTATGCCGTTGCTGCCATTGGTGAAGGCTGAACTTATGGCCCAAGAGATTCACCGCTCCAGGCAAATACGAATTTTCATCGGCGAACTGGCGACCGGCCAAAATATTCGCTATTGCTCATCCTGCACTGGGCAATGGGGCTGGGGTGGAAATGATCTTGAAATATTGCCGCAAGTCGGCCGTCTCGATACTTGCAGGATCGCTAATATTTGTAACGCCAGGCGCTTGGGCGGCCGGGGCGCTGGCAGGCAGCAAGGGCGACGTTCGCTATCCGGTTTTCTTCCCGCTCGGCACGAAGGGAGGCTGCGGCAAGGCCTACAATGCCTATATCGCCGCAGGCGGGCATTCAGCCTACGCTTCCACCCCGATCGCCCGGATGACGGAGTTCTTCATCTGCGGCTTGTCCGTGAATGCGAAGAGCCAGCAAGCGGCGGAGGATCTGGCGCTGCGCAACTGCCAGGGCGGCTTGAAGCGGTACAAGTTCCAGACCAGTGGGGCGTGCAGCATAGCCGCGTCCAAGTAGATCGCGGGCCGAATTTCTTTACATTGAGAGGCTGGCGGGACAGCGCCCCCCTCTGTCCTGCCGGACATCTCCCCTACCTGGGGGGAGATCGATTGTCGTTGCGGCTTTCGCCAATCACCATCCTTGATAGAAAAGCGGCGGCGCCGAAGCTGCCAATCTCCCCCCTAAGGGGGGACATGTCCGGCAGGACAGAGGGGGGCGCGAAGGAACGCCCGCGTCGCTCGAAACACGCCCTAGCTGCGGAGGCTCCATGTTCGGCAAGATCCTGATCGCCAACCGCGGCGAGATTGCCTGCCGCGTCATCCGGACCGCCCGCAAGCTCGGCGTGCGCACCGTGGCCGTCTATTCCGATGCGGACGCCAAGGCCCTGCATGTCGAGATGGCCGACGAGGCGGTGCATATCGGCCCCTCGCCCGTCGGCGAGAGCTATCTGCGCGGCGACAAGATCGTGGCGGCGGCACTCGCCACCGGCGCAGAAGCCATCCATCCCGGCTATGGCTTCCTGTCGGAAAACCCCGACTTCGTCGACAAGGTGACGGCGGCGGACCTCGTCTTCATCGGCCCTTCCGCCGCCTCGATCCGGGCCATGGGATTGAAGGACGCCGCCAAGCGGCTGATGGAAACGGCCGGCGTGCCGGTGGTGCCGGGCTATCACGGCGAGGCGCAGGAGATCGTGCTGCTTGCCTCCAAGGCGCGCGAGATCGGCTACCCCGTCCTGATCAAGGCGCGCGCCGGCGGTGGCGGCAAGGGCATGCGGCGCGTCGACCACCCCGACGATTTCTCGGAGGCGCTTTCCGGCGCGCGGCGCGAAGCGAAAGCGGCGTTCGGCGACGATCGCGTGCTGGTGGAAAAATATGTCGACAAGCCGCGCCATATCGAAATCCAGGTGTTCGGCGACAATTTCGGCAATGCGGTGCATCTCTACGAACGCGACTGCTCGGCGCAGCGCCGCCATCAGAAGGTGATCGAGGAGGCACCCGCCCCGGGCATGACGCCCGCGCTGCGCAAGGCAATGACGGAGGCGGCCGTGAAGGCCGCCAAGGCGATCAATTATTCGGGCGCCGGCACGATCGAGTTCATCGTCGATGCCTCCCAGGGGCTCAAGGCCGACCGCTTCTGGTTCATGGAGATGAACACGCGGCTGCAGGTCGAGCACCCTGTTACCGAGATGGTCACCGGCGTCGATCTGGTCGAATGGCAGCTTCGCGTCGCGTCCGGCGAAAAACTGCCGAAAACGCAAGGCGACATCGCGCTTGCCGGCCACGCTTTCGAGGCGCGCCTCTATGCCGAGGACGCCGCGAAGGGATTCCTGCCGGCGACCGGCACGCTGCATCATCTCAAATTCCCGGACGCTGCGACGGAAGGCGCCGCCATGCGCATCGAGACCGGCGTGCGTGCCGGCGACGCGATCTCGCCTTTCTATGATCCGATGATCGCCAAGCTGGTGGTGCACGGCAAGGACCGGGCCACGGCGCTCGGCGCGCTGCGCGAGGCGCTTGCCCGGACCGAAGTGGCCGGCTCGACCGTCAACACCGCCTTCCTGGCGGCGCTCGCGGCCGACGCCGATTTCGCGGCGGGCGACGTCGATACCGGTTTGATCGGCCGGCATCAGGAGGCGCTCACCGCCATTCCCGCGCCGGGCGACGAGACGATCGCAGCCGCGGCGCTTGCCGCGACGGACGCCGGTGCGCCGGGTCCAGCGGCCGATCCATGGTCCACGCTTTCCGGCTATGCGCATTTCCACGCGCTCGCGCGCCGCATCCGCCTGCACTGTCGTGAGGAGAACATCCTGGCCAGGGTTTCGGCACGACCGGACGGCCGCTTCCAGGTGGCGCTGGAGGCTCCGCACGATGCGGTGAACACGCATGATCTGAGGACCATGCCGCATGCCGTCCGCTGGCCTGGCCACGTCACCGTCTTCGAGGGTGCGGTCGGCTATACGTTTACGGTTCCCGATCCGCTCGCCAAGGCCGACGAGGCGGGAGCGGCCTCTGGCAGCCTGCGCGCGCCGATGCCGGGGCTTGTCAAGCTGGTGCGCGCCGCGGCGGGCGATGCCGTGATCAAGGGCCAGCCGCTCTTGATCCTCGAAGCGATGAAGATGGAGCACATGATCGCCGCCCCGCATGACGGCGTGATCGCCGAAATTGCGACCGAGGGCGCGCAGGTCAGCGACGGCACGGTGCTGGTGCGGTTCGCCGATACAGAGGGTAGCTAGAGCGGGATGAGATTTGTAGGAGTCGTTGGATTCCCAAATCAGCAATGATCTGATTCAACATCGATGCTGGGCAGGAGGCCAGCATCGATGGCTGGATATTCGATGGATTTGCGCGAGCGGGTTGTCGCGGCGGTCAAGGTTGAAG